>CAUAGV010000074.1 GCA_958428675.1 uncultured Collinsella sp. | reverse complement strand
CAGAACATTACGGAACGTCTGCGGAATCATGACATAGAGCAGCGTCTGGAACGCGTTCATGCCCAGCGAACGCGCAGCCTCGTTCTGGCCCTTGGGGATCGACTGAATACCGGCGCGGAAGATCTCGCACAGGTAGGCGGACGAGTTCATGGCCATGACGATGACGCCCAGCACATAGTCGTCAACCTTGACGCCGGCCAGCGGCAGGCCAAAGAACGCGATATAGATCTGCAGGAACGCCGGCGTACCGCGGATGATATTCACGTAGATGCCGGCAAGGCAACGCAGGATGCGCGACTTGGAGATGCGCATGAGCGACAAGGCAAAGCCAAAGGGAATTGCCAGCGGAAACGCCACAAGCACAATCGAGAGCGACATGAGGAAGCCCTTGAAGACGATCGGCAGGCTCTGGACCAAAATCACCGGGTTCAGGAACAGGCGAAGGAACATGTTGGAATTCCATGCCTCGACCCACGGCTGCTCCTTAAGGTCGGCCAGGAAGTTATCGAATGCCGTCACGCCCTTGATCTCCACCGACGGAATCTTGGAGATCTTCTTGGTCGAACCATCGGCCAAAGTGTAGGTGCCGCTAAAGGCCTCGTCGCCGCCCTCGACGGGGAAGGTCACGCCGTAGACCTCGACGCGGAAATAGCCGCCGGCCGGAGCCGTCTCGCCAAAATCGATCTTGAGCGTCTGGCCGTCGACCTTGCACGTAGGCTTCATGGGCGTACGGTCCATAAGGTCATCGCCCGAGAGCATCGTCAGACGCGTGTCGTCCGCACCAAAGGTCGTGCCATCGGCAAACGTCAGCGAAAGACCGCTCAGTTCCTCGTCGGCATCGGCCTGGACCTCCCAGGTGATACGAGTCTCGGTGCCGCCGACTACGTCGCTACCCGAACCGGTATTGGGTCGGGCGGTAATCTTTGCGGTCTCAAGTGCCTGAGCAGTCGAGGGCACGCAGGCCCCCGCGCATACCAGGGCGAGCACCACAGCCAGGGCACAGGCCAGCTTTTGGAGCATCGAGGGCAGTGGATGGCTCTTGCCCATGGCTCCTTGGTTCAATCGAGACAAGGTGGCTCCTAACGTTTAAGTTGCCGACATAACGGGGCGGGATGACGCCCATTCAAGAAACGCAAAGGCCCTCTCCGCCAAAACGGAAAGGGCCCGCGTGCAATCAAGTAGCTATTTTACTTGATGTTGTACTTAGCCATAAGGGCGTCAACGGTACCGTCATCGGTCAGGTCCTTGATAGCCTGGTTGATGTCGTCCTTGAGCTTAGTGTTGCCCTGGTTGATGGCGATGGCGTACTCCTCGCCGGTACTGATCTGCTTGATGGTCTGGCAGGTGTTGAACTGCTCGGCGGTCAGCTGGCTGGCGACGGAGCGGTTGGTGACCACGGCGTCGCCCTTATCGGACTGCAGGGCGCTGAAGCACTCGGTAGCGTCCTTGTAGGGGACGATCTTTGCCTTGGGGAAGTTCTCCTGGGCAAAGGCCTCGGCAGTCGAGCCAGACTGGACGATGATCGTGGCGTCGGCGTTGTTGAGCTTCTCGCTGTAGTTGTCGGCCGTGATGTCGGTGTTATCGACCTTGGTCACGATAGCCTGATCGTCCATGTAGTAAGAGTCGGAGAAAGCGACTTCCTTCTCACGCTCGGGCGTGTCAGTGATAGCCGCGATGGCGACGTCGTACTTGGCGCCCGAAGCAACGCCGGGGACGAGCGTGTCGAAGTCGTTGTTGACGTACTCGACATCCAGGCCCAGCTTGTCGCCGATAGCCTTGATGAGCTCAAGGTCAAAGCCCTGGTAATCGCCGTTGTCATCCTTGTACTCAAACGGCGCGTACTCGGCAGAGGTGCCGACGGTGAGCGTACCGTCCTTGACGAGTGCATACTCCTTGGAGCCGTCGACCTTCTCGACCTTCACGTCATCAGAGCTGCTGGAACCGGCATCGGAACCAGAGGTGGCGTTGGACGAGCCGCAGCCCGTCAGTGCGAGGGCAAGCGCCATGGCGCCCGTGGCGGCAAATGCGCCAAGCTTCTTGAGCTTCATAATCAGTCTCCTTCCGGTGACCCCGTTTGATTCAGAGGTCTGCAAAAACTGTTGGCTATTATGCACCCGGAATTACGAATCTGCAATGAGAAAACTGATTGAAACAATCCCATAACGTGAATGGAACACTCCACTTTGTGACAGTTGTTACTGCTGTAACGACCTTAATAGCGTAATTTCCGCTGCATAACCTGCAAGTTCGTTCGGCGTCTCCAAAATAAATGGAAGTGCACGCAAGCGGCTATTCGATACAATATTCTGCATAACCTGCATACCGCCGCCAAATTCCTCGCTGCCAAGGTATCCCTTGCCGATGCACTCGTGACGATCTTTATGGGCGCCACAAGGGTTCTTCGAATCGTTGATGTGTACGGCATGCAGGCGATCGATGCCCACCACGCGGTCGAACTCGTCGAGTACGCCGTCCAGATCATGGATGATGTCGTAGCCGGCATCGCTCACATGACAGGTGTCCAAACAAACGCCCAGCTTATCGGACAGCTCTGGACACTTGGCGGCAACGCCCTCGATAATGCACGCCAGCTCTTCAAAGCTACGGCCCATCTCAGTGCCCTTACCCGCCATGGTCTCGAGCAATACCGTCGTCTGCTGGCCCTCAAACATCACCTGGCACAGCGTGTCGACAATCATCTGAATGCCGGCGTCTGCCCCCTGTCCCACATGCGCACCGGGATGGAAGTTGTAGTAGTTGCCGGGCAGTGCTTCCAGACGCTGCAAGTCCTCGGCCATTGCCTCCAAGGCAAACTCGCGCGCCCGCTCCTTAGCGGAGCAGGGGTTATAGGTATACGGGGCATGCGCCACCAGCGGTCCAAAGTCGTTTTGCGCCATAAGCTCGCGCAGAGCCGCCACGTCATCCATGTCAAGGTCTTTTGCCTTGCCACCGCGCGGGTTGCGCGTAAAGAACGCAAAGGTATTGGCACCAATGGACAACGCCGTCTCCCCCATTGCCCGATAGCCCTTCGTCGTCGAAAGATGACACCCGATCGTCAGCATCTCCAGCTCCCCCTCATCAGTTGCGGTGAAATACGGTCTATTGGTGCCTTATTTTGGCGCAAACAGACCGTATTCCACCGCAAGATATAAAAGGGGCATCAGGGGCACGGTCCGCCGAGCCCCCCCTGAGCACCAGCACCGCAGTCTAGAGCGTCAAGCGAATCGCATCGATGATCTGCGCACAGCGCTGCGTGGCGGCAAGAGGCATAACGGGGCTTTCAAGCTCTCCCGTCTGGACGAGCTGCGTCGTATGCTGAATTTCGCCGTAGAAATCATCGACCTCAAACGGGGCATTTATTTCGAGCACTCGACCGTCGGAGTACTTCACATGGGCGAGCTCGGGGCGATGGAGGCGCTCGATTTCCAACGAACCCCGTTCGCAGGCAATCGTTAAGCGGCTTTCATATGCTGCTTTGCCGTCGCACACCATGTGAATGGGTATACCGCCGACACTCATATGAATCTCATCGGCCCAATCCACGCGGCCGCCCGATACGTCACGCCAGCGAACTTCACGAGACGAAACATCGCACGCACCCGCAAGCAGATCCTCAAACCACCCGACCGCGTAGCAGCCCATGTCATATAGACAGCCACCCTGCAACGGATCGAGCAGATAACTCGAAGGCGGCTCACCATAATCGAGTTTTTGCACGCTTTCGATCGAGACGATACGGCCGAGCTCGCCCGACGCAAGCAAACCCTTCACGCGAGCATGCATCGGACAAAACCGATTTTTCATCGCCTCCATAAACGGCACACCGCACTCACGGGAAACGGAGGCGATCGCATGGGCCTCTTCCTCACTCAAAACGGCCGGCTTTTCGCACAGCACGGCCTTTCCCGCGCGCAGTGCCCGACAGACCCAATGCGCATGCATGCCATGTGGAAGAGCCAAGTAGATTGCGTCGACATCGGGATCGGCAATCAGCGCATCATAAGCCGCATCGCCGCTATCGTCAGCCGTGGCATAACTGTGCGCAGCATCGATCGAAAACGCTCGACAAAATTCCTCGACATGCGCAGGAGTACGGCCGGCCGCAGCCACCAGCCGTGCCCCGTCGACCTTCTTGAGCGACGATGCAAATCGATGCGAAATGTGCCCAGCGCCCAAAACGCCCCAACGAACCTCGCGCAAATCATCGCATGAATCCCGATGGCCCACGACAGCCCCCTTCAGTTGCGGTGGAATAGTTCCTGTTTAAGCCCCATTCTGCCGCAAACAGGAACTATTCCACCGCAAGTTATAAAAGGGTCATGAGGAGCGCGTTTTGCAAAAGGCTTTAAGCGCAGCCGTTACGGGGCCAGGCTGGAAACGTCGGCGCACATCGTCGAGACGCTCGGGAATATCGATGTGCTGCGGGCAGTGACGTGCGCATTTGCCGCACTTGACGCAATTGCTCACCAGCTTGGGCTCGTTCGTCCGCACCGCGCTCGCCGTAAAGTATTGAGACAGCCCCGTAAACCAACTATGCGCATAGCTTGCGTTGTAGGCGGCAAAGTAGCCGGGAATATTGATGCCCTTGGGGCATGGCATGCAGTAGCCGCACCCCGTACAGGGCACGCGATTCGATTTCTCAAACTCTCCCAGCACACGTGCGATGGTATCGAGCTGCTCTCTCGTCATCGAATTCGGCAGTGCGCGATCCGCCAATGCCGCGTTCTCGTCCACCTGTGCGGTATCGGTCATGCCCGAAAGCAGCATCGTGACCCGAGGATGGTTCCACACCCACGAAAGTCCCCAGGCGGCCGGCGTCTTCAGGTACGGATCGCGTACGTCATCGAGCACGGCGCGGGCCCGCGGAGGCAGCTTGCCCGCCAGGCGTCCACCCAAAAGCGGTTCCATCACAAACACCGCGAGCCCGCGCTCGGCGGCTGCCATGAGTCCCGCCGTTCCCGCTTGGTAGCGCTCTCCAGCGTAGTTGTACTGGATCTGGCAAAAATCCCAGTCATACGCGTCAAGCATCGTGAGGAAGTCCGCCGCACTGCCGTGGTACGAAAAACCTATCTGGCGAATACGCCCCGCAGCCTTTTGGTGCGCAATCCAGTCCTCGATGCCCAACGCCACCACGCGCTCCCACTGGGCGGGCGAGGTGATGTTGTGCATAAGGTAGTAGTCGATATGGTCGGTCCGCAGGCGGCGCAGTTGTTCGTCGAAAAACCGGTCGAAATCCTCCGTGCACTTGCACGAAGCGTGCGGCAACTTAGTCGCCAGCAACACCCGGTCACGCAGCCCCAAGCGCTCAAGCGAGGCGCCCACGCACGCCTCGTTACCGGGATAGAGATACGCGGTGTCCAGATAATTAATCCCCTGCTCCACCGCATGGGAAATGATGGCATCGGCTGTCTTCGCATCGGGGTGTCCCGGCGCACCGGGAAACCTCATGCAGCCCAGACCCAGAGCGGATATTCGGTTACCACTTTTGGGGTCAACGCGGTATTGCACGGCCCCTCCTTTCGCCATCAGCGCCCCGGCAAGGCGAAACACAATGGTCACGCGGCCGAAACATCGTGGAATCGCAATCGAGAACGTATCGTAACGCAGCGGAAATCGAGCTGTCACGGCACCGCTTTAACATCAGCAAAAAGCCCGATGAAAGGAGTCACCCATGCCCGCGCTCGACCTTTGGAATCTCGCATCCCAACTCAAAAGCACCGATTATCGCTGGGTCGACCTCACCCACACGCTCTCATGCGACACCCCGCACTGGTTTGGCTTTAAGCCGTTTGAGTCCACCAAGCTCTTCGACTACCTGCCCGGCACGCCCGAGGACATGCTCGCCCCCATGCGTTGCTTCCAGTATTCGGTCGCCTCGCAGTACGGCACCCACGTCGACGCGCCGCGCCACTTCCATGTCGAGGGTCGTTCCCTTGGAGAGATTGAACCCATCGAGTTTATGCATCCGCTCTGCGTGATCGACAAACACGAGGAGTGCGCCGCGAATCCCGACTACGTCCTGACCGTCGAGGACCTCAAAGCCTGGGAGGATGAGCACGGTCGCATTCCCAAAGACGCTTTCGTCGCCTTCCGCTCCGACTGGTCCAAGCTCGCCGACCTCGAAAACAAGGACGAGGACGGCCAGCCCCACTACCCCGGCTGGGACCTCGACGCCATCAAGTGGCTCGTTAAAGAGCGCAACATCGGCGCCATCGGCCACGAGCCGGCTGACACCGACCCGGCGAGCGTGACCACGCGTGAGGACGCCTACCCCTACCCCGGCGAACAGTACATCCTCTCGGTCGACCGCTATCAGATCGAGGTCATGGACCATCTAGACGAGCTTCCCGCCACGGGCGCCGTCATCTTCTGCACCTTCCCCAAGGTGCGCGATGGCGTTGGATATCCCGCGCGCGTCTTTGCGGTCTGCCCTGCAGCGTAGCGTCCAGGCAAACGTTTCTTTTTCATAACAGCCGCTCCGCACACCCATCAATCACCCTGGCAGCATACAATCCATCAGGCGCCCCTTACGCGGGCGCCTTTTATATGGGGAGATGATTCATATGCAGATCAACAAGGTCGCCTTTATCGGCAAGGGTGGCGTCGGGCTACTCTACGGCAGCATGATCGCCCAGGCACTCGGCAACGATGCCGTCGAATACGTCATGGACGACGCTCGCTTTGAGCGCCATGCGAATGATGCGCTCACCGTCAACGGCAAGCCCTGCGTACTCAAGTCCGTCCGCGCCAGCGAGGCGACACCCGCCGATCTGGTCATCCTCACGGTCAAGACAACCGGACTCGACCAGGCGCTCAAGACTATGGAACACATCGTGGGCCCCAATACGCTCATCGCCTCGCTGTGCAACGGCATCACCAGCGAGCAGAAGATTGCCGAGCGCTTTGGCTGGGAGCACACCATCCTCGGAATCTGCCAAGGCATGGACGCTGTGTTTCTCAACGGCGCGCTCACCTTTACCAATGCGGGCGAGATCCGCTTTGGTGCGGCCGCCGGCACCGACCCCGCGACCGTCGCCGCCATCGACGAGCTCTACACGCGCTGCGGTATCGCCCACACCGTCGAGGCAGACATCGCGCACCGCATGTGGGCCAAGCTTATGCTCAACGACGGCATCAACCAGACCTGCATGGCCTACGGCGGCACCTACGGAAGCGCTACGGAGCAGGGCTCCGAGCAGCTCCGCAGTTTTGTCTCCGCCATGCGCGAGACGCTTGCAGTCGCCAATGCCGAGGGCATCGAGCTCACCGAGGCAGACCTAACGCAGATGGTGCGTCTCATAAAAGGGCTCGATCCCGCCGGCATGCCCTCGATGGCGCAAGACCGCATCGCTCAACGCAGAACCGAGGTCGAGGAATTTGCGGGTACCATCTGCCGCCTCGCGGCCAAGCACGGTATCCAGGTGCCGCAAAACGAATGGCTCTATTCGCGCATCCGCGAAATCGAGGCCAGCTGGTAACGCCGCCGCACCGCATCCAACAGTCTCAATAGCAAAAACCGCCGCAAAGGGCACTCCCCTTGCGGCGGCTTCCTTCTTCATCTATGGGCAAAACCAGCTTCACAACGGCTAGCGCCGCACCTGCGGCATCTCGTCCTCGTCATCGCGGCAAAGGGTCACGCCCGCACTTCCCAGCAGTGCTGCTGCGATGAGCGCGCCAACCACAATAGGAGCAGCCCCGCATGAGCCCTGC
>CAUAGV010000073.1 GCA_958428675.1 uncultured Collinsella sp. | reverse complement strand
AGCGCTGGTACTTGGCCAGATGATACTCATCCATGCCACCGGCATGCTTGACGATGATCTTGGCGGCGTCGGCAAAGATGACCTCGCCGGCGTTCTTGGCCAGGGTGACCTCGCCGGAGTCCAGAGCGGCGCGACGCTCCATGCCGGTACCGACATAGGGAGCGGCGGGGTGAACCAGCGGCACGGCCTGACGCTGCATGTTAGCGCCCATCAGCGTACGCTTGGCGTCGTCGTGCTCCAGGAACGGAATCAGCGTGGCTGCGACGGAGAGCATCTGACGCGGGGAGACGTCCATGTAGTCGACGTCCTCGACGGGCACGTCGGCGGGAGCGCCGAAGGAGCCGTCGAAGTCGCGGGTACGGGCGATCACGGTGTGCGGACGGACGATCTTGCCCTCGGCATCGGTCGTGATGAACTCGTTGGTCTTGGGATCGAGCGGCGTGTTGGCCGGCGCGATGACGTGCTTCTCTTCCTCGTCAGCGGTCATCCAGTCGATCTGGTCGGTGGCAACGCCGTTCTCGACGCGGCGGAACGGAGCCTCGATGAAGCCGTACTCGTTGACGCGGGCGTAGAGGGCGAGCGAGCCGATCAGGCCGATGTTGGGGCCTTCGGGGGTCTCGATCGGGCACATGCGGCTGTAGTGCGAGTTGTGAACGTCGCGGACGGCCGTCGGCACGTTGGTGCGGCGGCTGGAGCCGGACTTGTGGCCGGCAAGACCGCCAGGGCCGAGTGCGGACAGACGGCGCTTGTGGGTCAGACCGGTCAGGGGGTTCGCCTGGTCCATGAACTGCGAGAGCTGCGAGGAACCGAAGAACTCCTTGATGGAGGCCACGATCGGGCGGATGTTGATGAGCGACTGCGGGGTGATCTCGTCGATGTCCTGGGAGCTCATGCGCTCACGGACGACGCGCTCCATACGGCTCATGCCGATACGGAACTGGTTGGCGACGAGCTCGCCGACGGTGCGGATGCGGCGGTTGCCAAAGTGGTCGATGTCGTCGACCTTGAAGCCCTGCTCGCCGGCAGCGAGGGACAGCAGGTAGCGCAGCGTCGCGACGATATCCTCGTCGGTGAGCACCGTGACCTCTTCCTCGGTGGTGAGGTTGAGCTTCTTGTTGACCTTGTAACGGCCGACGCGGGCCAGATCGTAGCGCTGCGGGTTAAAGAGCAGGCCCTCGAGCAGGCTGCGGGAAGCGTCCACGGTGGGAGGCTCGCCCGGGCGCAGGCGACGGTAGATCTCGATAAGGGCATCCTCGCGGGTGAGAGCGGTATCGCGCTCCAGGGTGCGCTTAATCACATCGGAGTTGCCGAGCAGCTCGATGATGTCGTCGTTGGTGACGGCGATGCCAAGGGCGCGCAGGAACATCGTGGCGCTCTGCTTACGCTTACGGTCGATGGAGACCATGAGCTGGTCGCGCTTGTCGACCTCAAACTCAAGCCAGGCACCGCGGGACGGGATGATCTGGGCCTTGTAGATCTGCTTGCCCGAATCCATCTCGGAGCTGTAGTACACACCCGGGGAACGGACGAGCTGCGAGACGACGATACGCTCGGTACCGTTGATGATGAAGGTGCCCTGATCGGTCATCATGGGGAAGTCGCCCATAAAGACGAGCTGCTCCTTGATCTCGCCGGTCTCCTTGTTGGTGAGACGGACGTCGGTCAGGAGCGGGGCCTGATAGGTCATGTCCTTCTCGCGGCACTCCTCGACGGTGTGCGCAGGGTCGCCGAACTGATGCTCGCCGAAGGTAACCTCGAGAACATGGTTCTGGCTCTGGATGGGGCTGGATTCCTTGAACGCCTCACGAAGGCCCTCGTCCTTAAAACGCTCAAAGGATTCCCTTTGAACAGAGATAAGGTTGGGGAGCTCCATGGCCTCCGGGATTTTCCCGAAGCTGACGCGCTTGCGCTCAGTGGCAGTGTATGCGTAGGTCACCAGGTTTTTCCTCCTTCACGGAAATGCTCGGTGGGTTGGCGAGGCATAGCTTCGCCAGTTATCGCAACCTAATAGTTTATCAGGTACCGACCGTTGGGCAAGAAAAGCCTTGACGCGATTGAGTTTTTGGAGTAGCAAAGTTTTTCGACAGAAAACACGCAGGTAGATGTATATGTATCGAACATCTGTTCATATATTTTCTGTGAACAGAGAGCCGGCAATCGCAGCTCTTATAAAAAACGGGCGCGAACCGAGGTCCGCGCCCGTAAATGTCGATGCCCGAAGGCTTACTTGCGCATCAATCCGCCGCGCTCGTCGATGGCGTCCCAGAAGGCGCTGGCAAAGCGAGGATCGCTTGCGGCCATGAGGGCGTTGGTGGCCATCCAGCCAGACGGGGTGCCGGTGTCGTAGCCCGACAGCGGGTCGATAACGACAGCGTACATAGCCTCGCGATCGAGCGAGCGGGCCATGGCGTCGGTGAGCTGAATCTCGCCGCCCTTGCCGGCCTGCTGATCAGCGAGCAGGTCCATGACCAGCGGGCTCAGCAGATAACGGCCGACAATGTACAGGTTGGACGGAGCCGCCTCGGGAGCGGGCTTCTCGACCAGACCGCCGATACGCCAGACAGCGCCCGGCTCTACATCGGCAACGTCCTCGGCGCCCTCGAGCGAACCGACGCGCTCACCGGCGATAACGCCGTAGCGGCTGACTTCCTCGGGCGAGCAAGCAGCGACGGCGATAACCGAAGCGCCACCGTGCTCCTTGGAAACGGCGAGCATCTTGTCGCAGATGTCGCGGTTAGGCACAACGTAGTCGCCCAGAAGAACCAGGAAGTTCTCCCCTGCCACGGCGTCGGCAGCAGAGCGGATAGCATGGCCGAGGCCCTTGGGCTCGTACTGATAGCGGAAGTCGACCGGCATACCGCCAGCGTGGGCGACGGCATCGGCATAGGCGTTCTTGCCGCGCTCGCGCAGCAGGTTCTCGAGCGAGCGATCGGGCTGGAAGTAGTTCAGCAGCTCGGGCTTGCCGGGAGAAGTAACGATGATGGCGTCGTCGACTTCCTCGGGGTCGAGCGCCTCCTCGACGACGTACTGAATGACGGGCTTGTCGAGCACCGGCAGCATCTCTTTGGGCGTGCACTTGGTGCCAGGCAGAAAACGCGTGCCAAGACCGGCGGCGGGGATGATTGCCTTCATGTTATTCAAAGATCCTTTCGCAGGCGCAAAAGCGCCCCATGCGTGCGGCACACAGCCGCAGACCAAATTGCGATACTTAAGCATCTTACCGCTGGAACTATATGTCGCTACAAGGCAGAGACAATTCTTCAGCAGGTCAACGCAAATTATTGCTCGAATGGTGCAATTTTATTGCCCAACGGCAGGACACCCGATACGACGCAAATCACAGAACATGGCAGTTTAAGCAACCGATCTCGAGGGACCGAAAAACAAAAAAGACGGGGCTCGCAATGCGAACCCCGTCTGCAAAGAAATCTGGCGAGAAAGCCTGATTACTTGAGGGTGACAGCAGCGCCAGCAGCCTCGAGCTTCTCCTTGGCAGCCTCGGCGTCCTCCTTCTTGGCACCCTCGAGAACAGCCTTGGGAGCGCCCTCGACGACCTCCTTGGCCTCCTTCAGGCCAAGGTTGGTGAGCTCACGGACGGCCTTGATGACCTGGATCTTGTTGTCGCCGAAGCCCTCGAGCACGACGTCAAACTCGGTCTTCTCCTCGGCCTCAGCAGCGCCAGCAGCGGGAGCGGCGACAACAGCGGCAGGAGCAGCGGCGGAAACGCCGAAGGTGTCCTCGATAGCCTTAACGAGCTCGGAAGCCTCGAGAAGGGTCATTTCCTTAAGAGCATCGATGATCTCATCGGTGGTAAGCTTAGCCATTTCTAAGTCCTTTCGGTTTCCGTGCGAATGCACGGAGATCAGTTAAAACACGGCGCGAATGCGCCAGGGGTGCGGCGTTGCCGCCGCGGGTGAAAACAGCGACTAGGCTGCCTTCTGCTCGGAGACCTGCTGAATCGAACGAGCGAGACCAGAGGAAACGCCGTTGACGCAGACAGCGATGTCGCGAGCGAAACCGGAGATGAGACCGGCGATCTGGCCGAGAAGCTGATCCTTGGTGGGCAGCTCGGCGATAGCCTTAACATCATCAGCGGAAACGGCCTTGCCGTCGGAGATACCGCCCTTGATCTCAAGGACGCCCTTGGACTTAGCGGAGAAGTCCTTAAGGGCCTTAGCGGCCTCGACCGGCTCGGACTCGTAGAACACATAAGCGACGGGGCCGGCGAGAATCTCGTCGAGCTCGGGCTGCTCCTGGTTCTTGAGAGCGATCTTGACCAGGTTGTTCTTGTAGACCTTCATCTCGGCACCGCACTCGCGAAGCTGATGACGCAGCTCCTGAGCCTGCTTAACCGTCAGACCGTTGTAGTTGACGACGAACAGACCGGCGTTCTCGGCGATACGGGACTCGATCTCTGCAACCTTGTCGATTTTGTACTGCTGGGGCATGAATTACACCTCCTCGAATTCTTTCCGGGCACGGTCCGCCACAAGGACGTGACGGGGGCATGTCCAAAAAGAAAGCCCCCGCGCTGCATGAGCGACGGGGGCGAGAAGACATATCTACTCGACCACCTCGGCTGGCGGGAAGTCCCATTAAGCTCGCGGGTAAGACCCGTTTGCGCCGGCTGTCTCTGGCAGCGGATTCGTGCGTGAACCGAAAGTATTATGGCGGGGACCCCGGCGTCGGTCAACGGGCGCGAGGATTCGTACACAAACCCTGCATACGCTCCGACCGGGAGGGGCAGGGCGAGTTTTCCGCTCGATCAAGTCCTGGGCTCGCACGAAGGCCACATTAAGTGGCCTTCGGCTCGTGCGGAATCTACGGAAAACTCGCCCTGCCCCTCCCGGCCGGAGCTACGTTGCCTTTGCTGCGAATCCTCGTGTCCGTTGGCCGGCGCGCCCCACGCATAACCCTTATGTCGGTGGGCTGATGTGTTGCGTCCCGTTGGGCTATAAGGTTGAAATGAAGGTGGACAGGCGATTTAGGCCTTCGTCCAGGTTTTCGTCGGAGACGCAGTAGCTGAGGCGGATGTGGCCTTCGGTGCCGAAACAGTCGCCCGGGACTAGGGCTACGTTGGCCTCTTTGATGGCTTTGATGCAGAAGCCCTCGCTGGTTAGGCCGAACTTTTTGATGCTCGGGAAAGTGTAGAAGGCTCCTGCGGGCTCTACTACGTCGAGGCCCATGGCGTCTAAAGCTGCGAGCACGCGTTCGCGACGGGCTCGGTAGACTTTGAGCATGGGGGTTGGGTCGACGGTCAGGGCTCGGGCCGCGGCGTCCATCTCGAAGGAGACGGCGCTCGATACTAGGTATTGGTGAGCTTTTGCGATCTCGGCGATGACGGGTGCCGCTGCTGCGAGCCAGCCCAGGCGCCAGCCGGTCATGGCCCAGGGCTTGGAGAAGCTCTCGATGACGACCGTCTGATCGCGAAGCTCCGGGTGATGCTGGGCAAAGCGCTCGTAGCCATCCACATAAACCAGGCGGTTGTATACGTCGTCGCAGACCACGTAGATGCCCGTCTGCTCCGCCACGTGCGCCACGGCGTCAAGCGAAGCCGCGTTGAGGATACAGCCCGTAGGATTGTTGGGCGAGCAGATGACGATGGCCTTGGTCGCCGGCGTCACGCAAGCACGAAGCGCATCCTCGTCAATCTGAAATTGCGCAGGCTCCGTATCCAAAAAGACTGCTTTGGCGTGGTTGGCCACGACGATGCTCTCGTACAGGCCAAAGGCCGGCGTGGGGATAATGACCTCGTCGCCGGGGTTGAGCATAGCCATGAATGTTGCCGACAGTGCCTCGGTCGCACCGTCGGTCAGGATGACCTCATCGGCGGAAAACGCCAGGCCCGCGTCATCCATATATTTGGACAGTGCATCACGCAGGGCGGGGCGACCGTTGTTGGGCGGATAGTGCGTGTCACCGCGGTCCAGTGCGGCGGTCACCTCGGCGCTAATCACATCGGGCGTGGGAAAATCGGGCTCGCCAAGCGCAAGCGCGATGCACCCCGGGTGCTGGGCGGCGAGCGCGTTAATCCGGCGGATGCCGGAGGGCTTGAGCGTGGCAAGCGAGGTATTCATGGGCAGACGCATGGCGTTCCTTTCGTAAGGGTTGCACTAGGATAGCGCGGCGGGGCGCCGCCAGACGGTGTAACCTAAACGGAAACGAGCCGGAAAGGAGATGGCATGGAGACGACCGCGCGTGGCGACGTACCAAAGACACTGCAAACCATTGCGTATATCAGTATTCCCAATAGCGCCGATCTTGATTTTTTGCTCTGGGACCTGCAGGATGCCATCGCCGCCTATGCCCGGTTTTCCGGCACCGTACTCCCCCACCCGGTTGACTTGAAGGCGGATAATGCCGACGGCGTTGCCGATGGCATCGTGCTGGCCATTGAAGATATGGCTGACGATGAGACGTTGACTGCTATCGAGCAGGCGCTTGAGCGCTTTGGCAGTACGGGAACGCGTGTCTATGCCGTGATCCAAGCCGCACAAGAGAGCACTGAGCAGGCGCGTGGGGCCGCCGTTCGCCTGCACAAGGCATGTGAGCGCCATGACCAATTGTGGTGTGGCGGCGTTGCCATTTGCGCTGGCAGCGGCATTGCGGCGCTTCGCCATTCCCCACGCATGGGCCTCTTGCGCCGACCATTTTCGGAAGCGATGGATAAGCTTGTGGGCGCTGTGCGCATGGGCTGCTCCGTCGAGCATGCACAGCGACTTGGCGGCGGCAATGCCGGTAGCGTCGATGCCGACGGCATGGTGCGCGCCAGGCCCGCGCTGCCCACACCGATCTGGCATGCCATCATGAAACGCCTCGGCACCCATGCTCAATCAAGGATCTAGACTACCGTGCGATCCAGTCAACGGCTTCGCGCCAACGCTCAACAAGACGTTCCAGACGCCAAGCCGCGTTAGCGGGACTAGTTGACGGCAATACGACAGCGGGCAGGCCTGTCCGCTCCTTTAGATAGCGCTTATAGAGGCGCCCCGCCGTACCTCCGTTACACACCACCAGCTCAATAGGCGCATTGCCCGTAATGCGCTCAATATGTGCCGGAACGACGTTTTTGATGCTGGCGTCGCTCGAGCCCTTAATGTCGCAGCTCTCGATCACATCCCACAGGGCCACGCCGCCGTTCAGCAGCATGGCCCGCTTGGCGGCAATGGAGGCATCGAGCGTCGCGGGCTCACCGTTTGCCAAAGGATCGCCCTCGTTGGACGGCACGGATACACCGAGGCACGCGGCCATCACACGCCAAAAGCGGTTCTGCGGATTGCCATAGTAGAAGGCATTGGCACGCGAGAGCACCGAGGGAAACGACCCCAGCACCAAAACGCGCGAGCGCTGGTCGAACACAGGCTCAAACCCATGCTCAATATGTTGATAGTCCTCGTCAGACACGGCCATGGGCTAGGCTCTCAACAGATAGCGCACCTCGTAGGGTGCAAGTTCAAGGGTGCCCGTCAGCTCGACCGTGGGAGCATCGTCGGCAAGCAAGTCGACGAAGGAGCCGTTGAGTTCGCCGGCGCCAAAGGTGTAAGGCTCGCCCACGGCGTTCACCGCCACGAGCACCGTCGCGTCGTCGCAGGCGCGCTCGAACAGCAGCTGCTTGTTCTGGATCACCACGTTGCGATAGGTACCGTAGTTGAGAGCACGGGCCGCCGCGTCGTCGGCCGAACGAAGGTGTGCGAGCTGCGTGATGAACGCCGTCAGCTCGTTGGGCGCAAG
>CAUAGV010000072.1 GCA_958428675.1 uncultured Collinsella sp. | reverse complement strand
GACGCATACGAATTTAACGGCGGCATCTCCATTAGCATGGCGGGCTACCGCGATGTCGAGATTCCCCTTGCGCGTATCCAGGGCGGCACCGCCATAACCGCACCCACACGTCCGCTCTCCGATGGCGAGCCGTACTTCCGCCAGCTCACGTTCGACGAATGGGACATCCAGTACGCCGACGCCA
This sequence comes from uncultured Collinsella sp., assembly GCA_958428675.1. Classification (GTDB taxonomy): domain Bacteria; phylum Actinomycetota; class Coriobacteriia; order Coriobacteriales; family Coriobacteriaceae; genus Collinsella. Next base: position 7,663 of record CAUAGV010000072.1, on the reverse strand, counting down.
CGTTTATGGCAATGCCAGCGGACGAAGCAGCAAACGACCAGCCCGATACGCACGCATTTACCGTGCAGGCACATCTGCCACAGGGCGGACAGGCAACGCTGCGCATCAACAAAGTGACGCCTGCCGCAGGCAGCTCACCCGAAACCGTCACGCAGATCGGCCAGATCAAGGCCAGCGCATCGGGCGCGGATAATCTGGCGACGTTCACACTCGAAGACAAGTTCCTCGATGCAGCGTCGGGCCTTCTGGAAGAAGGATGCAAGTTGCGCTTTGTCCTCGACTACCAGGGCAAGACCTACACACTCTCCTCCCCCATGGCCGTTGTCACTGCGCCGGCCGCAAAGGCAGAATCGGGCTCGACCACTATCGTCCCCACTACCATGGACCAAGAGATCACTCCGTTTGATTTCCCCGCGGCGTTTCCCGGCATCGGCGGCAATAAGTTCACGTGCTGGATGCCCACATTTCCGATCCTCTTCGATTTCTCGTTTGCTGGATACGTGCTGTTTGGCGGAGGATACAAACCAGCCAGCTATATGAACGATTCGGGCAATCCGGATCCGGAGTACTGGAAGAAGTCGCCGCGCGAGTCGGGCGCCAAGCAGGCAAACCGCTACCTCGACGAGATGGAGGGGAAGTGGAATCAGTACAAGAGTATGAGTGCCGGTTCGGGCACCGATCCAAGAAACACCAAGCTCCTTCGCCACCATTGCACGCCGCTGTTCACGATGGATATCGCCACACAGCTGTACGGCTCGCTCGCCTACGATTGGGTGGGCAAAACCTGGGGTAACAACAACGACCCCGCATACGGCAATATTAAGGCCCTCTTCCAAGTAAGAACCGACCTCAATTGGACCGAGCAGTTTACCCTAGGACCGGTGCCGTTTTTCCTAAACGTCAATCCCTGGGTGCTGGCGAAGCTGGCGCTCGCCGTGGGTGCCCACACGCACGGCAGCGGCACGGCGTTTTTCAAGAACATTTCGCTCGACTATTCCAACACGTCGGGCTCGTTCACCATCCAGATCGGGCTTGCCGTCACCTTTGGCGCCGGCGTTGCAGGCGTCGCCTCGTCTGCCGTGCGCGGCGCCGCATCCCTCACGCTGTTCATTGGTTACGAGAAGGCGGACGGCCACCAGCTTCCGCGGCTGCGCGTGGGCGCAGACGTCGATGTCGACGTGATACTCCAGTTCGTGATGTTCAAGTGGACCACCAAGGCTTGGTCGGGGTCGTGGCCCACACTCCTCGATTCGTGGAATATGTCGGTGAACAATGGCAACCAGTATGTGCTCCAGCGCTCTGAGCTCGCATTGGGTGGAGATACGCCTTACACGTTGGATATCCGCTTCGGCACGCCCGGCAACATCAAGGCGGGCGGCGTGCCGCAATTTATCGCATCGGCCACCATCGTCACCAACGCCGAGCTGCTCGCACGCGCCGAGGTTGCAGCCGCCGCGATAAACATCGCGCCTACCGTACGCGATTGGGACCGGGCAGTCACGCGCATTGAGCTCGAGGCGGACGCGGAGAGCGACGACACGGGACAGGTCGAACATTTCGTCCACGCGCTGATGGAGAACGACGAAAATGCCGCACCGATGTATAAGTACACCTACATCGGGCAGGCAACGAACGCCGTTGCGGACCCCAACGCCAATTCTACCGGTGTATCGGAGGACGAGCGTGGCGGCATAAAACCCTCGAGCGACAACGTGCTGTTTGCTGGCGTGCTCAGCGAAGCTCACATGAAGCCGGCAATGATTGCAGGCGTAGAATGCCTGTTCCGTATCGCCTCGGTGCGCTACGGCGACAATGGCCGCTCGCGCCTGGTGGTGCACACAAAGGCAAACGGCACGTGGTCCGCTCCCACGCCCGTGGACTTCCCCCTTGGGTTTGGCGAGGGCGACGTGGGGCGCAACGGCATATTCGATTACGACTTCGACGTGGTGGAATATACAGACGGGAGGGAAAACCAGGACGCCTACGTGCTGCTGGTCTCGGGCGAGCGCCCCGCCGGCGACAACACCCTTTTCGATACGGCGAGCACATCCGGCATACTGTCCGTTGTGCGCCTGCGCATAAGCAACGACGGAGTTCGCGTGATATCGCACACGTCGTGGCGCAGCATCTCGCGCGGCCGCCTTCAGGAGGATGGCTACCATTGCCTGCAGTGCCCGCGTATCACGGTGGGCAAGACGCTGGTCGACGGACGCCTGTCGGGTGCCTACCTCCACCGCCGCGGAACCACCGCAGAAAAGGCGCTCGGCAGCGAGGCCGAGGTTGCGCTGGAATGCTTTACCCTGTGGTCGGATGATTTGGGCGACAGCCTGACGTTCCGCCAAGTTCTTCGCTTTCCGCAGGCACCGTCGAGTATCGAGCTGGGCGAGCCCGAGAATATCAACGGCAAAATGGTGGTGCCCGTTGCGTATGAGACCGCAGACGGTTGCGGCTGCGCATCGTACGCCGTGATCGGCCAGTCCATTGCGGGCTGGGGCGTTATGCCACCAGACGCCACGGTGCCCCATGCGGTGCCGTGGCCACAACATTCGGGCTTTTTGGCCACCGTCAACGAGCAGCTGCAGCATATTACTTGGACGCGAGGCGCATCGGCATTTGCAACGCAGCCCGTGGGTGCCGCAGGCTGTGGCCCGGCGTCGTTTAGCGTAAGCAACAACGGCAGGTGCGTGCTCTATGTAGAGAACACCGATGGCAAGGTGGGACAAACCTACGACGAAGAAGGCAACCCGGTAGCAGTGATGGGCAAGCACTTCCGCATCTTCGCTAGCACCTTGGCAGGCGATCTGTTCACGGAGCCGTTCGTGATGTGCGAGCTGGACCATCCCATCGATCAGATAACGACATTTTTGACGTCGGGAGGCATGCTCTCCGCGCTCGCCACGCACATTGTGAGCGCGGAGAAGAGCGAGGCAGAGCTGCACGGCATCGAAGTGCCTCTGGTGGCGTGTGCCACTCCGACGGGCGCGGTCGCTACCTCGGGCGCGGTGGTGCCCGGAGCAGCAGGCGAATCCTTCATGGTCACGGTGCGAAACGACGGCAACACTTTGCTGACTGCCGGCACGATCGATCTGTACCGAGAGGACTCCAGCCAACCGTTCTCCAGCGCATCCATCGGATTCGGAGCGAACGCACGCACGGCATCGATCTACGATCCGGAGCTTGCCGAAGATGCTTCGGCCAACGACATGGCACACGTGAAGTACGCGCCCGAGACGCTGGGCACACGTTTTGCAACGCACCCGCTGGTAGCCGACAACGGCAACGCCGTGCTGGCACCGGGTTGCACGGCACAGTTCCGCATGAGCTTCGCCATCCCCGAGAGTTGGAGCGACGAAGTGGGCAAACGCGTAACGCTATATGCGAAGGCACGTAATCTGGTGGCGCTCGATCCCGTGACGCTCGAGGAAATCCGACCCGGCGCAAACTCGACGCTGGGTGCCGTACTGCACGAGCTTCATATGCCCGACGCGGTATGCGAACGCTCAGAAGTTCAGGTCGGCGTATGCGACAGCGCGGATACGACAGGACTTCACGACGCCCCGATGACAGCAGACGGCGATGGTGGCTCGAGTGGCGGCGGTACTGACAAGGGAGGCGGCCCCGGCGGAAGCAGCTCCGGCAGCGGCAAGGACCACGGCAATAACAAGCGCTCCGGAAAAGCGGGCACGCTTGCGGGCACGGGCGATGCCAACGCTCCCCTTACGGCAGCCGCCGCAGCACTCGCCGCGGCAGGCGCCGGCCTCGTCGCCTACAGCGCCCGCCGCACGGCATTCGAAAAAGACACCGCCGATGAGGTCAATTCGGATGAGCCTCGCTAGCTCCTAGTTGCTTTTACGAGAGACGCCGACTCGGCTCATCGAGCACCAAAAAGGGCTGGCCCCGATCACTCGGAGCCAGCCCTGAGTCGCCTGACGTGAGCATCGCGGCGTTACTTGAGCTTCAGTGCCTCCATCATGGGCACGGCGGCATCCCAGTCGATCTTCCAGCCAATCGACACGCGGACGGTCTCGCCCGTCGCGGGAGCCGTCGCAAACAGTGTATGGCCGTTGTCGGGACCGGTAAAGCGCAGCCACGTTATGCCGTTGTACTCGACCTGGTCGGTTGTTGTCTCCTTGCCTTCGTAGACCTGCTCTAGGCTTGCAACCTCTTCCTCCGGCGAGCGCGGGAAGATGCTGATGTTCAGGCGTCCTCCAGTCTCGTCGTGGAAGAAGTTTGCCTTTTCGCGCTCTTCGTCGGACGAATCCAGCGTGTACCCATCGGCGGCCTCGATGCTGTACGATGCGCAGTCGATGCCCGTTAAATCTGCCTTCTCGCCAGAATCGGCCACGCCGCCGGCCGCCTTGAACTCCTTGGTCTCGCATCCCGTGGTGTCAAAGTGCATGGCCTCATGATTCTTGGCGGGGGCGTAAGCGTCTACGAACTCGACAGTGATGGGCCCGTAGTACGCCGTCTTGGGCGCCCAGAAATACACGTACTCAACGGTCTCGCCCGGGCCGATATCTGGCCTCTTGGAAAGATCGATGCCCTCGTGAAGCTCATCGGGAGCCTCACTTGCAACGTAGTCGAGCACGGCCGACTTGCCGGAAGTAAACAACGGGTCGCCTGCCTCAAGATCGCCCTGGGCAGCATGCACGTTAAAGGAACTGAACGTCCTGTTCTTTGTGTTGTTGTTGGTAATCTTGATGTGCAGGTAAAAGCCGTCCTGCTTCTTGGCATCACCGCGATAGAACGTACCGTGAGCCACCGACTCATAGGTAATGCCAGCCACCTCGACCGTCTGCGACTCATAGGCCTTGGCCTTCTTGGACTTCTCCTGCACAGGCGCGCTACCACCCGAGCCACTCGGCGCATTACCGCCGCAGCCGGCAAGCGTACACGCCAACACAGCCGAAAGCGTCACGGTGGGAATTCCTAACAGCAGCTTCTTCGTCATGGGCTTCATCATCCTCACCGCTCCTTTCGGCTTGTAGCTCATCCGTTGCCCGAGTCGCAAGTCGGCTCCGTGGCATCGGCTTCCACTATGAGCATATGACGAAACGCGGCGCCGACGAAGTGACCCACGGCCCAAATAACGACCCGTCAGCGTTCCTTATGGGCCAAAGGGACTCGCACACGCACGCCCGTGGCCCATAAAACGAGACGCTTGTCCCAATGTTCGATTCGATCCATCCGCAAACAAGGTAGGGCGCCTCCAGCCGCCTTCAAACTTACTCGGGCAGAATCAACTCGGTCTTGTCCGAGTAAACGCCGTTCCATCAAATTCCGAACGATTGTTCGATGGATTTCGTGTTGGTTGGAATCGCCTATGGGCCGGGCTATGCTACCTTGACTATCTATATGACTTAAACGCAGCAAAGGAGCACCGAGAGAGCGAGTATGGCAAAAAACACCGCAAACTATGGTAACGACAGTATCCGCCAGCTCAAGGACGAGGAACGCGTACGCCTGCGCCCCGCCGTCATCTTTGGCTCGGACGGACTCGATGGCTGCGCGCATGCTGCCTTCGAGATCCTGTCCAACGCCGTTGACGAGGCACGCCAGGGCTACGGCAAACTTATCACCCTTACCGCCTTTCGCGATGGCTCCATTCAGGTAGAGGATAACGGCCGTGGCTGCCCGCTCGACTGGAACCCTTCCGAAAAGCGCTTTAACTGGGAACTCGTCTTTTGCGAGCTCTACGCCGGCGGCAAATACAATAACAACCAGGGCGGCGACTACGACTTCTCGCTCGGCACCAACGGCCTGGGCTCGTGCGCGACCCAGTACGCTTCCGAGTACATGGACGTCACGGTTTGGCGTGACGGTAACAAGTACTCCCTGCACTTTAAAAAGGGTAAGGTCGTCGGCGCCAAAAAGAAGGCGCTCGAGATTGAGCCCAGCGACGAGGACCGCACCGGCACCACCATCAAGTGGCGCCCCGATCTTGAGGTCTTTACCTCCATCAGCATCCCCCACGAGTGGTATCGCGAGACCATGCGCCGCCAGGCCGTGGTCAACGCCAACGTTACCTTCCGCCTGCGCATTGAGGGCGACGATGGCGAGTTTTCCGAAGAGGACTTTTGCTATCCCAAGGGCATTGAGGACTACGTGCTCGAGAAGGTCGGCGCCGACTACCTCACCGAGCCCTTCTTTATCGAGGCCGACCGCCGCGGTCGCGACCGCGAGGACCTGCCCGACTACAACGTAAAGATCACCGCATGCATGTGCTTCTCGCGCACTCTCACGATGCAGGAGTACTACCACAACTCATCGTGGCTCGAGAACGGCGGCTCACCCGAAAAGGCCGCCCGCAGCGCTCTGACCAGCGCCATCGATGCCTACATTAAGAACCAAGGCAAGTACAACAAAAATGAGAGCGGCATTAAGTGGCAAGACGTCCAGGACTGCCTGGTGCTGGTAACCAACTGCTTCTCCACCCAGACGTCCTACGAGAACCAGACCAAGAAGGCCATCAATAACCGCTTTATCCAGCAGGCCATGACGGCATTCTTTAAGGAGCGCCTCTCGACCTATCTGATCGAGAACAAGGACGCTGCCAACAAGATCATGGAGCAGGTGCTCATCAACAAGCGCTCGCGCGAGAACGCCGAGAAGACGCGCCAGAGCATCAAGACCAACCTGCAGCAGAAGACCGACATGGCCAACCGCGTGCAGAAGTTCATCGACTGCCGCTCCAAGGACAAGAGCCGCCGCGAGATCTACATCGTAGAGGGCGACTCGGCAGCAGGTGCCATCCGCACCTCGCGCGATGCCGAGTTCCAGGGCGTTATGCCCGTCCGCGGTAAGATCCTCAATTGCTTGAAGGAGGACTACCCGCGCATCTTTAAGTCCGACATCATCATGGACCTCATGCGCGTGCTGGGCTGCGGCGTGGAGATCAAAGACAAGCGCATCAAGAACCTTGGTGCCTTCGACCTGGACAACCTCAACTGGAACAAAGTCATCATCTGTACGGACGCCGACGTCGACGGTTATCACATCCGCACGCTCGTGCTCACCATGCTCTATCGCCTGGTGCCCACGCTTATCGACGAGGGCTACGTCTATATCGCCGAGTCGCCGCTCTACGAGATCAACTGCAAAGAGAAGACCTACTTTGCCTACACCGAGCTCGAGAAGAACGGCATCCTCAAGGAGATCGGCGACCAGAAGTGCTCCATCAACCGCTCCAAGGGTCTTGGTGAAAACGATCCGGACATGATGTGGCTCACCACCATGAACCCCGAGACGCGCCGCCTGATCAAGGTGGAGCCCGAGGACGTCACCAAGATGGAGACCATGTTCAACCTGTTGCTGGGCAACGACGAGGCGGGCCGTAAGCGCCACATCTCCGAGCATGGCAAGGAATACCTGGACCAACTGGACCTGCAATAGCAGCAAATCGATAACGACGGCCCATAAGAAGTTCAAGAGGAAATCGTGGCAAAGAAGAAGACGAAGAACCAGCCAAAGAAAAAGCAGGTCAACGCCGAGAACGTTATCGGCCTGCACTCCGAGGTCACCGATCAGCCGATCACGCAGACGCTCGAGGTCAACTACATGCCTTACGCCATGAGCGTCAACGTCTCGCGTGCATTCCCCGAGATCGACGGCTTTAAGCCCTCGCATCGCAAACTGCTCTACACCATGTACAAGATGGGTCTGC
>CAUAGV010000071.1 GCA_958428675.1 uncultured Collinsella sp. | reverse complement strand
GTCGAAAAGACCGAGCAGCAGCAGAAGAAGCTGGGCGACCTGAACGATCAGCTCGATCAAGCCAACAAGAGTGTCGAGGATAAGACCCAGGCGCTCAAGGACGCCAAGGCAAAGCAGGATGAGGCCAAGAAGGCCCTCGATGATGCCCAGGCCAAGCTCGAGGCCATGGGTATGGACGAGTACGAGGCCGCCAAGAAGGCCGTCGAGGACGCGCAGGCAAAGCTCGATGACGCCAATAAGGCCGTTGCTACTGCACAGGCCAATCTGGACCAGGCCAAGGCCGCCGAGGCTAGCGCCCAGCAGGAAAAGAAGGGCACTGAGGCCGCTCTGACTTCCGCCCAGGCCAAGAAGCAGGAGACTGCCGCTGCTCTCGCAGCCGCAACCACCGCGCGCGATAACGCCCAGCAGAAGCTCGACCAGGCGCAGGCCGCGCTCGATGCTGCCGTCTCGGGTACGGGTGTTGACCTGAGTGCGCTTGAGGCCGCCAAGAAAGCTGCTGCTGGTGAGCTCAAGACCGCGCAGGCGGAGCTCAATGCCGCGACGGATGCCGACGCCACCGCACAGACAAATCTGCAGGCCGCCCAGGCTGCCGTCGCTGCCGCGCAGGAGAAGGCCAACGCCGCCAACGCTGCTGTGACATCTGCCCAGTCTGCATACGATGCGGCAAACAAGGAGTACAACGCCGCCGGCAGCGAGCGCGACGCCGCCAAGGCCGCATACGAGAAGGCGCAGCAGACCGAAGCAGACAAGAAGGCGGAGTACGATCGACTCGTCGAGGTTCGTCAGCAGAAGAGCAACGAGTTCGATCAGGCTCGTGCTGAAGTAACCGACGCGCACAATGCATACGACGCCGCAAACGCCGAGGTCGAGAAGCTTAACCAGCAGATTGCCGACCTCAAGTCGAACATGACCGTAGACCAGAATGTCATCAGTCAGGGTATGTTCGGCTTCATGAACTACATCATCGGCGGCAGCCAGTTCACAGCCACGCAGAAGTCGAATGCAAGTACTGCCGCGTCGATGCTCATGGGGACGACGGATAAACAGGACTGGTATGACAAGTACGTCGATCAGGACATGTCTCGCGACACCAATCCGCTTTCCTTGGAGCAGATGCGCAACGCCCTGACTTACCTCGATACCCAGAACAACCTCCGCAAGGCGAACGGTCAGTCGGAACTCAGTGTCAGCCTCCGCATGACTGCGGCAGCCGCACTTAATACATCATATTCATCGAACATCTGGGGACACTCGAACTGCTATTTCGATCAAGGTGAGAACCTTGCAGGCGGCGGCGGAGCATACACCGGAGGCGAAACCGAGGATACCCTCGGTTGGCCCTACACCGGCCTCTACACACAGGAGAAGGAGGCATTCGATAAGTACGTCGCGCAGTATGGCGATGCACTTGGAAGCCATCGATATGATTCCTACTATATCTACCAGCACTACAACAGCATCTACCATGAGTGCGGACACTATCTCAACATCATCGATGCCGGCGCGAAGGCTATCGGCATCGCAACCGGTAGCGGTAAGAACACCGATTCCGAGGTAACCATTTTCGACTATAGTGGAAGCACGGGGCAGAAGGACTTCACTGTCTCCGAGTTCAAGAAGCTCGTCACCGACTACATCGATTCCGCCTACAATGCAGGCGGCACTCAGGAGCAGAAGGAGCAGCTGAAGCAGCTTCAGAATAAGTTGGCAGAAGCACAGAAGAACTTCGGGACTGCTGGAACGGCTTATTCTAACGCATTGGATAAGCAAGAAAGCGCTCGCGATGCCTATACCACGGCCGACACGAACATGAACACCGCCAAGGGCGAGTACGAGAAGGCCAAGTCCGGCACCGCCGCCGCGAAGACGGCATACGACGCCGCCGAAGCCAAACTCAAGGGTATCGACGTCAAGACGCCCAAGACCAAGCTCGACGCCGCCAAGAGCGAGGCCGCTACTGCCCAGGCAGCTCTCGATAAGGCAAACGCCACGCTTGCTGACAGCAAGACGAAGGCAGCCGATGCCGCTGCTCACAAGGCGAAGGCTCGCAGCGCCCGCGACGCCGCCAAGGTAAAGTCCGATCAGGCCAACGAGGCGTATGACAACGCTACCGCTTCGGTCAAGGACCTTGCCGCCAAGTGCGATGCCGCCAAGACGGATCTTGCGAACAAGCAGGGCACGCTTAACGATGCCAAGAAGGCCGACGACACTGCCCAGGCTGGCGTTGACAAGGCTCAGGCCGCAGATGTGCACGCCGCGACCGCTCTTTCGGGCGCCAAGCAGGCAGTTGCCGCCAAGACGCAGACCCTGTCCGACGCACAGGCGAAGGCCAAGGCCGCCGAGGACGAGCTGGCCGGCGCAAACAAGGCCTTCGAGCGCTTCGCCGGTGCCCAGAAGGCGGTCGACGACGCCAAGGCCGCCTATGACGCTGCCGTCGCCGGTGTCGCCGATGCCCAGAAGCAGCTCGAGGTCGCCAACGAAGCCGTCGTCGATGCGAACTTCGAGATCGTCAAGGCCAAGGCCGAGCTTGCCAGCGATGAGGCACTCAAGGCCGATCTTGAGGCTGTCGACCATAAGGCATCCCTTGCCGCGGGCACGACGGGCAACGAGAAGCTGGTCAAGCTGAACGCTGCCTACGCTCGCTATAAGGCTGCCGTCGATGCCGCCGCTGGTCTCAAGGCTGCTCTGAGCGATGCCGATGCCAAGCTGTCCGATGCCAACGACGCCTATGCCGCCGCGCTTGCCGAGCTTGGCGATGCCAAGGATGCCCTGGCTGCCGCGCAGGCCGAGTACGACAAGTATCATCCCAAGGCTGAGCCGCAGGCCAAGCCTCAGGTTGCGCAGGTTGCTGCAAAGGCCCCCGTTGCCAAGAAACAGGCCGCGCCTGCCGCGCTCGCCCAGACCGGTGATGACTCTGCGCTTGCGGGCGAGGTCTTCGTTATCGGCGGTATTACGCTCGTGGCTGCGGGCGTGACGCTGGGCGATCGTCGTCGCAAGCAGATGTAGCGTTTCGAGCGTCGGCTCTGCAACGAACTTCAATTCATAGCGGGACCGTCTCGATAGCCAAACGATAAGGCCGGCGCGCTGTTAAACGCAGCGTGCCGGCCTTTCTTTGCGTTGGTATCAAAAAGCCCGGTCGGTAGCCGCGAAAGCTACCGACCGGGCAAGCCGTAGACAATATGGTTGCTGTCGAGCAGCTGCTCAGCTTAGCCCAGTAGGCTTAAGCCCACGGAGACAAACGCCAGGATAACGCCGACGATGGACTCGCCGCCCAGCAGGCCGCTGGCGACAACCAGGCCCTGCTCCTGAAAGGCGGCGTCCTTGGCAGCCCTCTCCTCGTCGGAAAGACCAGCGGTGGCGTCGCGGTGGGCGGACCACTTGTCGTAGGCGAGTTTGACGCAGGAGCCCAGGAATGCCGTGAGTGACATGTAGAACGGCAGGTACACGCCCAGGCCGATCATCATGGCCGGAATGCCGAGCCAGTACATGACGATGCCGGCGATAAAGCCGCCAACGAACCACGGCACGCTCGGGATGCCCGAGACCATGGTGGCGACGACGCTTGCCTGCGCGGCAACAAAGCTCTTGTCGGGACCAAAGGCGTCCGGGCCATAGGCGGTGACGAGCGCGACCATGACGGCTGCGGCGACCAGGGCGCCCACGATGCCGCCGATGGCTTGGCCGATCCACTGCGCACGCGGGTTGGTGCCCAGCACGGCGCCGGCCTTAAAGTCATTCATGACGTCGCCCGCAAGGCCGCACGCCACGGCTACGATGCCGGCGATAAAGAACAGCTTGACCTGAGCGATCTGTGCAAAGGCAGCCACGATGAGCATAACGATGAGGCCAAAGATCTCCATGGGGTCGATACCCGTCTGGCCGCAGCTCTGTGCGCTCATGATGGTGGTGACAAAGGTGAACAGCGTGACGATGACAGCCGGAACGGGGCCAAGGTCGAGCGCGATGGCGACGATCACGGCGATGGCGGCAGCGCCCAGGCCGATGATGCCGGCGTCGAGCTTAAGGGAGCCCGAGATGAGCGACTGCTCGTCGGTGTCGGTGGAGCTGTCGGCGGCAAGACCGCGGACGATACCGGCGACCTGCGGCAGGATGTCCTTGAGGACGACGGCGACGCCAAAGCCCATCATGAGGCCCATGCCCAGGGACTTGACGATGCCCTGCGCAGTCACAACGTCGAACAGGCCGGCAGCGGTGCCACCCACGATGATGCCAAAGTTGCCCAGCAGCGCGCCGGCAAACCAGAAGGCGACGGGGGCGAAGCCCACGAGGAAGCCGACGGAGAGCAGCATGGGCGAGTTGTAGATGCCAAAGGTCACGCCGGGGATGTTGAGCGTGCATAGCATGCTGGGCACCACGCCCAGAGCGTCGCGCAGCACGCTATAGATGCCGGCGATGGCCATGGAACCAAAGAGCTGCTTGCCGGTTTTGCCGCCAGCCTCGGTCGCGCGCAAGGTCTGAGCTGCGGCGTTGCCGGTGGGGAACTCAAGCGCGGCGTCCACGATAAAGTGACGATGGATGAGTGCGGTGGCCAGCAGGCCCAGGATGGTGCCGGCGAGCGCCACGATAAACATGTCGAGCCAGCTGATCTGGTCGGCATAGCCCAGCATCCAGGCGCCCGGGATGGTAAACGCCAGGCCGCCGGCGACCATGGCGCCCGCGGACATGATGGTGTGGGTGACGTTTGCCTCGTTGAGGCTGGCATTGCCCATGAGCTTAAGGAAGAACAACGAGATGACGGCAGCGAAGACGATCGGCCAGGGGAGAGCGCCCATCTTGAGGGCGGTATAGGCCGAGCTTGCCGTGATGATCACGCAGCCAAGGACGCCGATGACGACACCGCGCAGCGTGAGTTGCCCGCGCATCGAAGCACGGTTCGAGGGATTGCTCATATAGAACTCCTTTGCGTATATCCGCTTCCCCCGGGAGCGCCGCTACGGATACGGCGCGGGAAGTCGGGTTACCAAGGGCCGCCGCGTGAGCTCGCGCACGACCGCGCACCAGTATAGCGGCAAGCTAGTCATTTTGGGATGACTGGTTTAGGTAGGCGATATACTGCTGGACAGACGAAAGGAGCGCCGACGATGCTTAATGGGTGCGCATATATATTGACGGTCGACGTGGGTAACACGTTCATTCGCTTTGGCCTGTTTGCCGAGGATTCGGCCGCGGCGCAGGAATGCCCGCTTGCGACGTGCGAGATCACGACGCCGTCGAGCATCACGGCAGACGAGGCGCGCATGAGGCTCACGCAGGTCATGGGCGCGCTGTCAGCCGATGCGGGCATGCCGGGTGTGCTCGTTCCCGCAGCCGCAGTGCTGAGCTGCGTAGTGCCGGCGCTCGAGCGCCCGTGGAAGGTAGCGCTTTCTCGTACTTGCACGGGACGCGTGCTCACCGTGGGGCCGGGCCTCAAGACCGGCATGCCCGTACACTACGACGATCCGGCCGAGATCGGCCCCGACCGCATCGCCGACGCCGTGGCGGCCCGTGCCGTCTACGGCTCTCCGTGCATCGTGATCGACCTGGGTACTACGACCAATATTGAGGTCATCGATGCGCGCGGTACCTTTGTCGGCGGCGTCATCGCGCCGGGTCTGGCGCTTGGCGCCCGCTCGCTTTCGGCTGCTGCGGCGCGTCTGCCGCAGGTCGAGCCCTCGGCACCCACGCATGTGATCGGTCGCAACACGCGCGAGGCCATGCGTTCGGGCGTGGTTCTGGGCGAGGTAGCCCGCATCGACGGCATGCTCGACATGGTGCTCGCCGAGATGCGCGCGACCAAGGCCGCGGGGGAGGGCGACGTGCCCATCGTCATTACCGGCGACGACGCCGAGGCACTCGCGGCGTTGGTCGGCCACAGCCTGACGGTCGACGACGCGCTGACGCTGCGGGGTCTCGCCGAGCTCTACCGCATCAACCAAAAGCCCCGCCGCGTGTAAAAGTGAGGGCGCCGGTGGGACAAACGCCTCCACCTTTCACCTGCTACAATGGGTCAAACTATTGCGATTACGGAGGTGTCTGCCATGTCGGACGATCTTCATCAAACTTCGTCAGGCAAGCGCCTGGACGTCATTAGCTGGGACGAGTTCTTTATGAGCGTGGCCATCGCCGCGCAGCGCCGCAGCAAGGACCCCAACACGCAGGTGGGTGCGTGCATCGCCAGCACCAACCACCGCATCCTTTCGGTGGGCTACAACGGTACGCCCTCGGCGCTCAACGACGACTTTTTTCCGTGGGGTACGAGCGACGACCCGCTACAGGACAAGCACAACTACGTGGTGCATGCCGAGGCCAATGCCGTGCTTAACTACCGTGGCTCGCTCAAGGACCTCGAGGGTTCCACGGTCTACGTCACGCTGTTCCCGTGCCACGACTGCGCCAAGATTTTGGCGCAGGTGGGCGTGGGCGAGGTTGTCTACCTGGACAACAAGTACGCCGACACCGATGATGGGCGCATCAGCCGCCGCATCCTCGACTCCTGTGGCATCAGCTACCGCCAAGTTATCGTCGATGTACACATTGGCACCGGGGAACAGGCTCAGCAGTAGCAGCAGCCTGTGTTAGCGTCGGGCGCCGGCAAAAGCAGCTAAAAGAGCCCCGTCCCAAATTGACTACTCGTGAAAGTCGCGTCCGCGCGCATGGACGGCTCGTGAGCGGGTACATGGCTGTAGTAACATAGCTTCTGTCCGCGGGCGCGCCCGCGTAATTGTGAGAAAGGAGCCCCTGTGGCTGTTAACGAAGAGCTGCTTAAGAAGGTTCTTGAAGAGATCCGCCCCAACCTGCAGGCCGACGGCGGCGATATGGAGTATGTGGGCGTTGACGACGAGGGCGTCGTCAAACTGGAGCTGCAGGGCGCTTGCGCCGGCTGCCCCATGAGCTCGCTGACCCTGTCCATGGGTATTGAGCGCATCCTGAAGGAGCATGTGCTCGGCGTTACCCGTGTCGAGCAGGTCAATGCCTCCGGCGAGACCGACGACCTGTACGACGAGTACGCGCCGTTCTAAGATGCGAAAGCTGCGGACGGCATACTCCGCATAGACGTTACGCCCAAATATGCGGCTGCGAGCGCAAGGCCCGCGGCCGCATTTGTATGTAGGGAGTAGGAGGGTCGACATGCTCAACGACTTCTACCATATGCTTGATCCCGTCGCGATTTCGGCGGGGCCCATCACGATTTACTGGTATGGTCTGGCCTATGTGGTCGGCGCCCTGCTCACGGCGGTCGTCATGTACCGCACGCAGCGTCGCTGGGGCTTTAACATCACGATTGACGACCTGACGAGCGTCGTGGTCGGTGTGGTCTTTGGCCTTATCATCGGCGCCCGCCTGTTCTACGTCATCTTTTACGGCGACGGCTACTACTGGGCGCACCCGCTCGAGATCTTTGCCACCAATGAGGGCGGCATGAGCTTCCATGGCGGTTTGGTGGGCGGCATTATCGGCGGCATCATCGTGTGCCGCATGTATAAGCTCGACGCATGGACTTTGGCAGACCTTGCCGTCATAGGCGCGCCGCTGGCCTTGTGCCTGGGCCGTTGTGCCAACTTTGTCAACGGTGAGCTGTGGGGCAAGCCGACCGATCTGCCCTGGGGTGTGGTCTTTGGCGGGACTGCGGGCGATATGCCGCGTCACCCCTCCCAACTCTACGAGGCATTTCTTGAGGGTATCGTGCTCTTCTGCATTCTTCAGGTGCTCAGCCGCAAAAAGCCGCTGCTGCCCCAGGGTACGTTTATGGGCGTGTTCGTGATGGGATACGGCATCGTCCGCTTCCTCGTCGAGTTCGTGCGCGTGCCCGACGCCCAGCTTGGCTATCTGCTGGGCGGCGTCATCACGATGGGTCAGCTGCTGAGCCTTCCGCTCGTGATCGCCGGCCTGGCGCTCGTCATCTTTGCCCGACACCGCAATCGCCCCCAGCGCATCTACCTCGACGCC
>CAUAGV010000070.1 GCA_958428675.1 uncultured Collinsella sp. | reverse complement strand
GGGACGACCCTCCTGGTAGGGGCAGAACACGGCGCAGTTGCCGCACTCGTTGCACATGCCGTCGACATGGACGACCTGATGCTTGGCCAGGCCCGGCACCTTAATTGCCACGTTGGCGCGGTTGGGGCACACGTCGCAGCAGACCTCGCACACCGAGCCGCAGCCCAGGCAGCGGGTCTTGGTGCAGTTGCGCTTGTCACGGCACAGCGACCCCTTGCGCTCGTAGCAGGTGTCCTCGCGGCCGGCCTGCTCGTTGCAGTCGACGTACTTGTTAAAGTCCACGCCGGCGATGGCACGGGCGACCTCGGCGGCGTCGGCGATAGCCTCGACCACGGTGGCCGGACCGCGACGGCAGTCACCGGCAGCCCAAACGCCCTCGACGCCGGTGGAGGTGGCGGCAAGGCGGCCGCGACGGTCGTGCTCGACGCCCGCGGCATCGTACAGGCTGGCATCGATGCCCTCGCCCACGGCGCAGATCACCGTGGTGGCGGAAAGCTCGACGGTCTCGCCCGTGGCGACGGGGCTGCGACGGCCGCTTGCATCCGGCTCGCCAAGCTCCATAACGTCGCAGGTCAGCACGGCGCCGTTAAGCGCCTTGGGGGCCAGCAGCTCGCAGAACTCAACACCGTCGGCAAGAGCAAGATCGAGCTCTTCCTCGTCAGCGGGCATCTGCTTCTTGGTGCGGCGATACACCAGGCGCACGTTCTTCACGCCGGCCAGGCGCTTGGCCACGCGAGCCGCGTCCATGGCGGTGTTGCCGGCGCCAATGACCACGACATTCTCGCCCAGCTCAAGTTTCTCGCCCTTCTTGGCGGCCTCGAGGAACTCCAGCACGTCGAGCTCGGCGCCCTCGCCCAGGCCCGCAGAGCCGGGCATCCAGGCACCGGTGGCCACGACCACGTCGGTAAAGCCCTGGGCCTTGAGTTCGTCGATGGAATCCACGCGAGCGTTGAGCTGCACCTTGGCGCCAAAGGCCAGGCAGAGCTCGGCGTCGTGGGAGATATCGTCGCTGGCGATACGGAACTCGGGGATGACGTGACGGACCACGCCGCCGAGCGAATCGCGGGCCTCAAAGATGGTGACGGGCACGCCGGCACGTGTCAGGAAGAACGCCGTCGCCAGGCCGGCCGGGCCGCCGCCGATAACGGCAACGTTGCGCTCGCCGTCGTTGGCGATGGCCTGGGCGCGCAGCTTGGGCAGCACGGCGGCCATGGCCTCGCGGGCGGCCTTGAGCTTGCTGGCGCGAATCTGGGCGCCCTCGGGCTCGTAGAACGCACGCTCGCAGGCACGGCCGCAGGGATGCGGGCAGATGGTGCCGGTAATGAACGGCAGGGCGTTGCGCTCGATGATGATGCTGAGCGCGTCCTCGAAGCGACCTTCGTCAACAGCCGCCAGGTAGGCGGGAATATCCTGCTGGATGGGGCAGCTCGTACGGCACGGCGTGGTAAAGCAGTCGGAAAGCGGGCTCTTGCCTGCGACCTTGCGATCGGGCAGCGGGCGCAGCGGCTTCTTGTAGAGCGGGTTGGTGAGCGAGTCGGTCTGGATCGCGGTCACGGCCTCGAGCGAGACGCTCTCAAACGGCTTGCCGTCCAGGTCGGTAAACTCGCCGGCCATCTGGCTAAAGCGCTCGTAACCACCGGGCTTGAGCACGTCAGTCGCCAGGGTGACGGGCCAATTGCCGTCGTCATACAGGGCACGGATGTTGTAGACCGTGGCACCGCCGGAGTAGCTGATGCGCAGCTTGCCATCGAACTGCTCGGTAATGCGGCGGGCGGCCTCGATGGTCAGCGAGAACAGCGAACGGCCGGACATGTACATCTCGGTGGAAGGCAGCTCGTTCCTCGTCACGTCGACGGGGAACGTGTTGGTCAGCTTGACGCCAAACTCCAGGCCGCGCTCGGTGCACAGGGCAATCAGGCGCTCGAACATGGGCACGGCGTCGGCCCACTGCAGGTCCTCGCGGAAGTGCGTATCATCAAAGACGATGTAGTCAAAGCCCAGCTCGTTCAGACGCTGGCGGGCAAACTCATAGCCCAGCAGCGTGGGGTTGCACTTGATGTAGGTGTTGAGGCCCTTCTCGGTGATGAGGTAGGTCGCGATGCGCTCGATCTCGGCGGGCGGGCAGCCATGCAGCGTGGACTCGGTGATGGAGTTGGACACGCGCGCCGGAATGGACTCGACAAACGCGGCGTCGACATGCTCAAACTTGTCCAGGTTGGCGAGTGCCCAGGCACGGCACTCGTTCCAGACGTCGGAGCCGCTGGCATCCTTCATACCCTCGATGTAGGCGTCGACCTTGGGGCTCTTAATACCCTCGAGGTCATAGCCCACCGACATGTTGAAGACAAAGCCGTCCGGGCTGCCCAGACCGTACTCGCGAGCGATCAGGTGGCAGGCAAACCATGCCTTCACGTACTCGGCAAAGGCCTGCGGAACCTCGAGCTCGGTCGACCATTCGCAGTTGTAGCACTCGTCCTGAGCCACGATGCAGGGCTTGTTGACGCACTTGGAGAGCTCCTCGCCGTCCATAACCTGAACGGTCTTGAGCTCAAAGAAGCGGGAACCAGCCACATAGGATGCCACGATGTTCTGGGCAAGCTGCGTATTGGGACCGGCGGCCGGGCCAAACGGAGTCTCGATGCGCTCGTCAAAAATGGGAAGCGCGCCCTCCTGGTTGGTCGTGACCATCTTGCGCACGCCAAAGACGGCGCCCTGAGTCTTGTGCTCCTCGATGATCCAGTTCATCAGCTGCGAAAACGGGATCGGCCTCATGATGTCGCTCATAATGAGCTCCTCTCTGTAACGCCCGGCGAGACCGCGCGGCGGGCGCAAATACGGTGTAGCGCTAGCACAGCGCCGGCGACCCCGCGGAGGCCGCCTATACGCGCGTCGAATGCGGCGAAACACCCGACGCGCGTGAATCTACTTGTGAATTAGTAGGTGCGATCGTTGAGCGTGCTCCAGAGCTTCTTGGACTCAGCCATGGTCCACGCGTTGATCTTTTCCTCATCAATGCCAACGAACTCGCGATCCTTGTACAGGATGCGGCCGTTGATGATGGTGGTGCGGCAGTTTTTGCCCATCATGCCAAAGAGCATGTGGCCGTCGATATTCTCCTCGCTCAGCGGCGTAAAGGGCTTGTAGTCCATGACGATAACGTCGGCGGCAGCGCCGGCCTCGAGCACGCCGAGCTTGCGATCAAAGTACTTGCTCGCCATCTTGGCGTTGTTCTCGAACAGCATGGTCATGACCTCGCACCAGCCCACGTTGGGCATGGCGGCGTTGTGGCGCTGAATGATCAGGAAGACCTTAAGGCTCTCGAGCATATCGTGGGTGTAGGCGTCGGTGCCCATGCACACGGGGATGCCGCGGCGGAAGAACTCAAGCACGGGGGCGCAGCCCACGGCGTTGCCCATATTGGATTCGGGGTTGTTGACGAGCCAGGCGCCGGACTCCTTGACGATGTCCATCTCGGCGGGCGTCACGTGGATGCAGTGGCCCAGCATGGTGTCGGGACCCAGCAGGTCGTGCTGCAGCAGGCGCTCGACGGGGCTGATGCCGCCGCGGTTGAGGCGGGAGTCCCACACGTCGTTCATGCCCTCGCACACGTGGATGTGGAAGCCGGTCAGGCCGTTGTTGGCCTCGGCCATCTTATCCATGGTCTCGTCCGAAAGCGTAAAGGTGGCATGTCCGCCAAACATGGCGGCGATCATGTGGTTGTCGTTATCGCGACGCTCCTTGGCGGCCCACTGGGCAAACTCGGCGTTCTCGGCAATGGCCTGGTCGCATTTTTCCTGGCCGCGGCGATCGGAGACCTCGTAGCACAGGCACGAACGCATGCCCAGCTCCTGAGCTGCATCCTTAATGGTAAAGAGGCTTCCCGGGATTTCGCAGAAGCTCGCATGGTGATCGAAGATCGTGGTGACGCCATCGCGGATGGAGTCAAGAATCGTGGCATAGGCGCTGGCCTTGGTGCCGTCGAGCGTCAGGTTGTCATCGATCTTCCACCACTGCTGCTCAAGATTCTCCAGGAAGTTGGTGGGGTTGCAGCCCTTAATGGCAAGGCCGCGGGCCAGACCCGAGTAGATGTGGGTGTGGCAATTGATGAGTCCGGGCATGATGAGGTTGCCCTGGGCGTCGACGTACTCGGCATCCGGGTACTTGGCCTTGAGCTCGCACTCGAGGCCTACTTCGACGATCGTATCTCCGTCAATGGCGACCGCACCGTTGGGAATGAACGGGGTCTGAGCGTTGCGGGTAAAGACGGAACCGTTAGCGACCAGAAGCATGAATGCTCCCTTCAACATCAGGGGCGGGGTTTGACACCTCTGACATGGCGGAGTGCGAAGCGCCGGCCTACACCGGAAACGGGCCCTCTCCCGTCAACGCTTCACCAAAGGGACAAACCCTTTGAAGTGCGGCTTGGCGCCGCATGGCGTCGGCGGACGAGGCGATGCGCCCGCCGACGAATAGCACCGAATTGGTTACTTCTTGCTCTCGGGCAGGACCAGATCCACGGCAGCGTCCTTGGCAGCATCGATATGCTGAGCCACGACCGGCGTCTGCGGAAGGATCAGGTTGAGCACGATGGCCATGATGGCGGTGGGGGTCACGGCATTGGAGCCGATGACGGTGGACACCCAGGCGGGCATACCCTCGCCGGCAAGGCAACCGCTGGCCATCCAGATACCCAGGCCAAAGACGACGGAGGTGCCGACGATGGTGGTAGTGCGCTGCGTGAGGCCCTCGCGGGTGAACATGCGCACACCGTTCATGGTGATGGTGCCAAAGACGCCGACGGTCGCGCCGCCGATGACGGGCTGCGGGATAGCGGAAAGGACGGCAGAGAGCTGCGGGAACAGACCGGCGATGGCAAAGACGGCCGCGATGATCACAAAGACCCACTTGTTGACGACCTTGTTGGAGCAGATGATGCCCACGTTCTGGCCAAGGGCGCTGGTGGGAAGACCGCCCAGCAGGCCGCCGACCATAGAGGTGAGGCCCTGGGACACGATAGCGCCGGAGAGCTCGCGCTCGGTGGGCATACGGTCGATGGAGCCCAGGCAGGCGGCGGAGACGTCACCGATAACCTGGATGGCAACCATGGGGAACACGACGGCGAGGGTAATGCAGACCTCGGGATCAAACTCGAGCGCGTAGGGCATGAGCTTGGGAAGGGCGAAGACCTGGGCGGTGGCGACGCTGGAGAAGTCGATCATGCCAAAGGGGATGGAGACGATCATGCCAACGATCATGCCAAAGAACACGGATCCCAGCTTGAGCGTGCCCTTGCCAAAGTTGGCGAGCGCAAAGACCACGGCGAAGGTGATAAGAGCGACGCACCATGCCTGTGGGGTGCCCCACAGCGGCGTGCCCATGCCGCCGGCCATGTACTTGACGGCCGTGGGATAGAGAGAGACGCCAATGGAGAAGATGACCGTACCGGTCACGACGGGCGGGAACAGCCACTTGATCTTGCTGTAGGCCAGACCAAAGAGGACCGCGACGGCGCCGCCGACAATCTCGCCGCCCAGCAGTGCACCAAAGCTAAAGCCCGAGGCACCCATGGCCTGCAGGGCCGGCAGGAACGCGAACGAAACGCCCATGACGATGGGCAGGCCGCCGCCGATGCGACGGAAGGGAGCGAAGGCCTGAAGGGCCGTGTCGATCGCCGAAAGAATGAGCGCGACCTGGATGATGTCGGTGCTCTGCTGGCTATTAAAGCCGTAGACGCCGGCCATGATGACCGCCGGGGTAATGATACCGGCAAACGATGCCAGTACGTGCTGAAGGGCGCACGGGATCATTTCCTTAACGGGAGGCATGCCTTCGCGAGTGAACAGAGCTTCAGTGCCGTTCGTAACCGTCTCCTGGGTCATTTGACCACCAATCCTCGAAGTAGTTGTTTTCGCATCTAACGCTCTATTGTGACGCAGTGCGGGGTTGAGGTTGTGCCTTCGTTGCATATCGTATTAAAGATGATTCTCATTCTCAATAATAATTTTTTGTTATCAGACTATTCTTCAGCTGAAATAGCTCGTTTCCGCAGGTCAAAAATGTGTCTGGTCTAAATAACATCTTACTTTTCTTTTGGTCGACCGTTTACCGCCAAAATCATACCGTTCGTCTGCATTACGCAATGTACCTGCGGATATACGAGATGATGAGCAGCGTGTTACCATGAGAAAAAATTGTTATGAACATTTCCGATTTCACCCAAAGGAGTTGCCCGTGAACGAGACCGTACGCCGCTTTTTGCCGATGGTCGATTTTCTGGAGCAGATACTCGGCAAAAACAGCGAAATCGTGCTGCACGATTTCTCGGATCCCGACCACGCCATCGTCGATATTCGCAACGGCATCGTGAGCGGCCGCAAGGTCGGCGGTCCCGCCACCGATCTGGCACTCAAGATCATGCACGACGCCAAGTATCGCGACCTGCCGTTTATTACGGGCTACGAGGGGCGCGGTGCCGGCGGCAAGACGTTGGAGTCAGCGACGTACTTTATCCGCGAGAATGACGAGATCGTCGGTATGCTCTGCGTCAACACCGATCTCTCGACCGTGCGCTCCATCAACGCCATGGCGCAGCAGCTCATGGCGTGCTTCGACGCGGCGCCGACGCGCACGGAGCCCGCCCCTATCGAGGTCGAAAGCCTTTCGGAGTCCACACAGGAGCTCATCGACCGCAGCATTGCCGAGTTGCTGAGCGCGCGCGGGCTGGATGTAGCGTCGCTTGGTCAGAGCGACCGCGTGGACGTCATTCGCCACCTCAACGGCAACGGGGTGTTCATGCTCAAGGGCGCCGTGGCCTGCGCCGCCACCTCGCTGGGCATCTCGGAGCCCAGCGTCTACCGCTACCTGCAAAAAGTCCGCAAGGAGGGCTAAACGTGATCCCTTGGGGACGAAGGGAAACGGATCATTTTTGTCGCATCGCTTGACAAAAGACCCTGCAGCTCGCACGCGCTGCAGGGTCTTTTTGCATGTCATGTTTAGTTGTTACCAACACCTTAGAGAGCGGCGACAACCTCGATCTCGACCAGACCGCCAGCCGGAAGGGCGGCAACCTGGAAAGCGCTGCGCGCGGGGAACGGAGCCTCGAACTTGGAGGCGTAAATCTCGTTCACGGCGGCAAAGTCGGCGATGTCGGCCAGGTAGACCGTGGTCTTGACGACATCGGCAAACGTGGCGCCGGCAGCGGTCAGCAGAGCCTCGACGTTGGCGAGGGACTGCTTGGCCTGGGCCTCGACACCCTCGGGCAGCTTGCCGGTCACGGGATCGATGCCCAGCTGGCCGGACAGAAACACCATGTTGCCAGTCTGGATACCGGGGGAATACGGGCCGATGGCTGCGGGTGCGTTATCGGAAGACACGACGGTCTTGCTCATGTTTTTCTCCTTACAAGTAAAAGGGAACGGGAGCGCGGCGTTCACACCGGGAGGCACAGTTCGGTCTGAACACCGCGCTTGATTGGGATAGTACTCAAGGTTTCCGCGCGATGCAAGATTATTATCACGTTGCGAGAATATTTTATCGCCCAACGGTTTCCCCGGACCGCTGAACGGTTCTCCACGGGGTCAGCCAGCCCAAGCTGCTGAAGACTTTATCCCGCTTGGAGCACGGGCATCGTCCATCGCGACGGCACCACTATACTTTTGAGTATCTGAGCATTTTGAAAGGCAGGATATGACCGCAACCGCCAGTCGAACCACCAACCGCAGACCTGAGCTTTTGGCGCCCGCCGGAGGGCCCGAGCCCTTTGCCGCCGCGCTCGCCGCCGGGGCAGACGCCATCTACTGCGGCATGGGCAGCTTCAACGCACGCCGCAAGGCCACCAACTTTACCGACGAGGCCTTTGAGCAGGCCTGTCGCGCCGCGCATCTGGCCGGCTCGCGCGTCTACGTCACGGTCAACATCGTCATCAAGGAATCCGAGATGAGCGATGCGCTGCAGCTCATCCATCGCTGCTCCACGCTAGGCGCCGACGCCTTCATCATCCAGGACTGGGGCCTGTTCTTTGAGGTCAAGCGCACGATGCCCAGCATCGAGACGCATATCTCGACCCAGGCGAACATCCACGACGACCGCGGAACCCTTTGGTGCCGCGAGCAGGGCGCCGACCGCGTGACCCTCTCGCGCGAGCTTTCCATCGACGAGATTGCCGCCATTCACGATGCCGCGCCCGATGTGGACCTTGAGGTCTTTAGCCATGGCGCCATCTGCTTTTGCTACTCTGGCCTGTGTCTGCTTTCGAGCTTTGCCATGGCGGGACGATCGGCCAACCGTGGCATGTGCGCCC
>CAUAGV010000069.1 GCA_958428675.1 uncultured Collinsella sp. | reverse complement strand
TCCTCATCAGATTTAGTTCGACTGCTTATTTATCTTGAAAGCAGGTTTTCTGTTTACGTTGAGTACTCGTCGATTGAAAACCTAGGGTTCAACAGTGTTGAGGAGGTGAAGAAGGTAATAGAACAGTCAGAAACAATCGAACAATGGGAGGCAGATCATGAGAAGTATTCGTCCATTTAACATACATGCAGTAAATAGCGTCATTCATTTTGTTAGAAATTGCCCATGCGGTTATTGCAGCTGCATGTACTGCAACATACTGCGCAATTCTCCGCACGAAGCAGAAGTCGGTTCCAATTCGATCGAGGCGATGACGCGTGGTGGCTACTGGTCCTAAATCGAGCAAGACGGCTACAAACGAATATCGAATCTCAATTGAAGGTAACCCTTATCCGCATGCTCTAGCTCTCATCAACCCAGCTGGAGACAACCTCAATATCAAAAGACATGGGTTCACGGGTCCACTAGGACAGCTATTGAGTCTAAAATATACCGTTTATGACGATGCAAATGAAAAACTCTTTACTGTCGTCGACGGTGGTTTTAGTAACATGCCCAGGGTTGCGCTCATCATCGAACACAAGGAAGTTGCGGTGTTCGATTATGGCCTAAACAGACTTGAGATGAAGTGCGTAACGAACATACCGAATTACACAATAAAAGGTAACTTCCTATTTGGAGATTACGACATATTCAGCCAACGGGAAGTGAAGCTATCTTCAGTTATCGTCCTTCAATGTGATAAACAATCGTGCTTTAGCATACAGGTTTTGGATAAAGCCGAATTGGCCGCCGCAATTGGAATACCCACAGCCATTGCCCTTCTGAGGGCTCGGATTGAAGAGCATCTCGAATAAATCGCAAAAAGCAGTTCGTAGCAACGTTCAGGAGCTAGATAGTTTTTTCTGGCTCCTGAAACTGTATTACATAGTCTGCAAATTGTTCGAAACCATGTCCATGATCCGCAATGATGACGATTCGCTCTTTCATCTCCTGCGCAACCACCATCTTCAAAAAGGATATCGAAGCATTATCTAAATTGTTGCAAGGCTCATCCAAAATAATAATAGAATAACTGCTCAGAAAGGCCCTACAAAGTAATAGAGAAGCCAGTTCTCCGCCAGACAAATTGTGTCCCCTAGCTCCAATGATGGGATTTACTTCAAATAATTTATCGAGGCTAAAACCCTTCAAAAGATAGATGAGTTTTTCAGAGTCAATATCTACAAGACCATAGTAAAGAGCCTTCCTGAAAGTTCCCCCCATTATCAAATGTCTTTGCGGCATAGTTGCGCAGGGTAGCTGGATTAAAGTCGAACCATCGAAAATGACAGTAGACTCATTAACACACAGTCTGCCAGCAACTGGCGACAATAATCCGTTCAATACTTCCAGAAATGAAGATTTACCACATGCATTAGGGCCGCTTACTAAAACCAGACAAGGTGCCTGTATCGTGCAATCTGGAATTGTTATCCTCTCATTAGTTTCGTTCGACGAAAACGAGAGAATGATTCCTTTCCAACTAATTCGATCAGCGTGATCGAAACATATCAAATTAGGTTTTTCAGCTTCCAAAAGACGACGTAATTCCAAGACACGGTGCAACGATCTAAACGACGGCTGAAGCTGAGCCCAACAATTCAGAACAAGAGGAAAAGGAGAATAGCATAGAAGTACAAGTTGATAGCTCTGCACCGCAATCCCGACCGTCAGTCCGCGCTTTGACACAAGGAAAATAAGCAGCAGAACTGAAAGCAGGCCAGTAATGATGTTGCCAGCGTCAACTATTTCAGTTGCCAATCTCGCAAAGACACTCTCCTCAACTCGAGAGTTCCTGCAGGCTTTAAGCATCTTTTTATAGCGAAGTAATTCCAAGTTAATTGAACGAGAAATACGAATGTAAAGTCGACAATTTATTAGTTGGGCTAAATAAGCAGAACCCCTCGCCTGGGCCTCCAATGCCTTTTCGCTCTTAGTCGATAGCTTACTAAGAGCGAACGGATATAGAAGCGAAATAAACAATGCCGAAACACAAACAGGAATCAAAAGCAACAAAGAGATATTAGATAGTGCCACAAACGATACCAAACCCGTCACTAGGCACGGAAGAAACGCAGTTGTAAATATTCCAATCATCGGCTGTAGGTTCCCAGCCTCTTCAATGCGCGATAACAGGTAGTCACTGTCTTTTGCTAAAACTAAGGGCCGCTCTAAAGCATGGCGGGCAAGCAATCTATAGAAGCAGTTAGTGCCATCGGAAGCCAATTGCTCCGCATATTTTGATCTGAACAGGTTTGTCACCAGCTCAACAGAGAGCAATACTAGCAGGCCTAACCCAATGCATAAAACGTTACGATAATTAGAGCGAAGCAGGCCATAGTCTATTATCAACGATTCAGCTTTAACAACAGACAGCTCCACCAGGGCAGATAAAATGCAGAGCGCCATCAACTTGATTACTGTCGTCTTATTTTGAATAAAAAGCTCTGGCATATGTCCATCCCCTCAACTAATAATTATAGCTAGAAAGATGACATTTTTATTCTATAGCCTTAAGCAGCACGCTTTGCTGACGTCAAATCTTGTCATTACAAACATGCACCTTAGGCTTAAGACTCAAAAAAGGGGGCGGCCGAGATGGCCGTCCCCTCCCCATTATCGATCTATCTGGCAAAGGGACAGCCCCTTTGCCGCATTCGGTTACTTTCGACAGCCCTCTTTCCAAGCCTCGGCTGCAACCTTCCAGCGAAAACGCAAGTCGCGCTCGCGGTCGATGAACATGATGGCAAACGCAACAAACAGCAGCACGCTCGCCACCGCAATGGCGTACAGGCCCATGCGTTCAATACACCAGTTGCCCAACACGGCGCCAAACACAAAGGTAAAGATCACGCCAAAGTACAGCAGGCCGTTTTCCAAAAAGCCGCGCCTGTGGGTGATGATGTAATCGTCCACGTTTTGCAGCGCGTTGCGCAAGTTGCCGATGCACATGGTCGTGGCGATGCCGTGACCGTGGATCTTGCGGAAGCTCTCGACCTGCATACCGCAGGCAAACGAAGTGAGGCAGTTGGCGAGCAGGTTGAAATCGCCACCGGGAATAAAGCTCACGCCCAGCAAGATAACGGCTTCAAAGAACACCGTCACCTGGCGCCAGTGAATCACACTGCCAAACCGCTCGTGAACCAGGTCGGCAAGCATAATGCCCACGGCAAACGACACCACAGGGAAGAAATAGCGTCCCGCGAGCGCCCAGTTGCCTTCCGAGATGCTCACGCCCACGAGCAGGATGTTGCCCGTCTGCGCGTTGGCGAAAACATGGTCGCGCCCAATGTACGAATAAACGTCCATAAAGCCACCGGCGAGCGCCAAGATGATGCCCAGCTCAATAGACTCCGATATCTGCTTGGCACGCTGCATCGTCGTGCATCCTCCTTGTTGACGACTCTCTCGTGCGTTGGCGGAAACATAGCCGCCGTTCATACTGTAACCCATTGACAACATGGCATGCGCGCGAGACGAGTTCCCCAACGCGCGGATACACAGTCTGGAAACAAACGGCGGGCGCGGCGCCGACACCCGCATCGACACGCCGATCCGCCAGCCCATGTACTCCACCAGTCTTTTTAGCTCCGTCCCAAAAAGACTGGTTACAATTACGTGCAGCATACAAACACCGGGAGGGATCGTGGCAAAAAAGCCTCAGCACGCTCAGAACAGCCAACGCGGACAGCAGGGCAAACAGGGCCAGCAGCAAAAGCGCGGCGGCAAGGCGCAGGGCTCGCGACCCACGCATGCCTCAGCAGCGCCCTCACGCCCCTGGCGTCCGGGCCGCGACAAGTTCCTCCCCGTCAGCCGCGCCGACATGGATGCGCGTGGCTGGGACCAGTGCGACTTCGTCTACATCTGCGGCGACGCCTACGTGGACCACCCCAGCTTTGGCATGGCCATCATCAGCCGCGTCCTCGACGCGCACGGCTACAAAGTGGGCATTATCTGCCAGCCCGACTGGACCGACCCCGCCAGCATCACCGTGCTCGGCGAGCCGCGTCTGGGCTTTTTGGTCAGCGCCGGCAACATGGACTCCATGGTCAACCACTATTCGGTGACCAAGCACCGCCGCCATACCGACGCCTATACCCCTGGTGGCGAGGAGGGGCGCCGTCCCAATCGTGCCGTCACGGTCTACGGTAACCTCATCCGCCAGACGTTCAAGGACGCCCCCATCATCATCGGCGGCATCGAGGCAAGCCTGCGCCGTCTGGCCCACTACGACTACTGGCAGGACAAGCTCAAGCGCTCGGTACTGCTCGACTCGGGCGCCGACATCCTCATCTACGGCATGGGCGAGCACGCGATCGTCGAGATCGCCGACGCGCTCGACGCGGGACTGCCCGTCGACCAGATCACCTATATCAACGGCACCGTCTACCGCACGGGTTCGCTCGACGAGGTCTACGACTACGACCTGCTGCCCAGCTGGGACGACCTTACCGCCGACAAGCTCAACTACGCGCGCAGCTTTAACGTGCAGCAGCAGAATATGGACCCCATCACCGGTCATCGCCTGGTAGAGCCCTATCCCAACAGCGTCTATGTGGTGCAGAACCCGCCATCGGCGACGCTCACCACCGACGAGATGGACGAGGTGGCCGAGCTTCCCTACGCCCGCGATTGGCATCCCGACTACGACGCGGCGGGCGGCGTACCGGCCTTTGCCGAAATCAAATTTTCCATTAGCTCCAACCGCGGCTGTTTTGGCGAGTGCTCGTTTTGCGCCCTCACCTTCCACCAGGGCCGCGTACTGCAGATGCGCAGCCACGACTCGATCATGCGCGAGGCCGAGCTGCTCACGCGCGATCCCGAGTTTAAGGGCTACATCAACGACGTGGGCGGACCGACGGCTAACTTTAGCCGCCCGGCCTGTGACAAGCAGCTCAAGCACGGCGTGTGCAAGAACAAGCGCTGCCTGTGGCCGAGCGTATGCAAAAACATGGTGGTCGACGAGAGCGGCTACACGCAGCTGCTGCGCGACCTGCGCCAGCTGCCGGGCGTCAAAAAGGTCTTCGTCCGCAGCGGCATCCGCTTTGACTACACCATGGCCGACGCCTCGGACGAGTTTTTGCGCGAGCTGCTGGAGCACCATGTCTCGGGCCAACTGCGCGTAGCGCCCGAGCATGTGAGCGACGCGGTGCTCTCCGTAATGGGCAAGCCGAGCCGCGCCGTCTACGACGCGTTCTGCCGTAAATTTGAACGCTTGAACCGCGAATACGGACTCAAGCAGTACGTAGTGCCATACCTAATCTCGAGCCACCCCGGTTCAACGATGAAGGAAGCTGTGGACCTGGCCGAGGCCGTACGCGACATGGGCTACATGCCCGAACAGGTGCAGGACTTCTACCCCACACCGTCCACCATGTCGACCTGCATGTACTACACCGGCGTGGACCCACGCACCATGGAGCCGATCTATGTGGCGCGCGACCCGCACGAAAAGGCCATGCAGCGTGCGCTCATCCAGTATCGCAAACCCGAGAACTACAAGCTGGTACGCGAGGCGCTGGAAAAAGCCGGACGTCATGACCTGATCGGCTACACCAAACACTGTCTAATCCGCCCCGTGCCGCCGCGCCCGGGCGAGACGTCTGCTGGCGGTGGGCATGGCACCGGCAAGAAGGGCGGCAAGGCCCACGGCGGTGCTGGCGGCAAGGGACCCAAAGGCAGCAAGGGGCACGGCGGCATGTCGCGTGCACAGAACACTGCCGGGCGTAATCGCGCGGCCCAGGGGCGTCAGGGCGCCAACGGAGGCGGGCGTCGCAACTAGGGCAGCGGTGCGCTCGCTGCGTCCATCCCACACGCGTGGCGCAGCGAGCGCATTGCCTCAACGAGGATGACGCCGGCGATAGCGACCGTGATTATCACGTCGAACGGTGTGTTCACAAACCAGAGCAACGTCATGAAATACGACCCGGCATTAAAGGCAAAGTGCAGCAGGATCGTGTAGCGGAGCTTTCCGGTCGTCACGAGCACCCAACCAAAGATGAGGCCGGCGGCACCCGCGTAGCAACCCTGTACCCAATTCATATGCATAAAACCGAAGATCGCCGCCTGCAGCACAATCGCCGCGGCGATACCCCACGTGCTTGGGGCCGCCCAGGGCACCATGGCGCCACTCTGCGCGCTCACACGACGCCGGCACTTCCAAAGTGGGCGGCACTGCGGATTAAACGCTCGGAGCGAGAACTCAAAAATAATGCCGCGCACCAGCAGCTCTTCACAAAATGGGGCGCCGAGCACCGTGGTCAGGACGGCAAGAAGGTTGGTATCGCCCAAGCCTGTTTCCTCGACGAGCTCGCTGTAGTCGGCCGCGGCATCGGGCAACAGTGACAGCACGGCGTCAGTCACGTAGCCAACGACCACCTGCAGGGCTAGGCCGATCACGATAACGCAGGTGATGCGTTTCCACGCCCCACGCGCTCCCCCGCTAAGCGGGCGCTCACCCTGCCAGCGCGCCATAAACGAGCGCGGCCACAGATAACGCCACCACAGCAGCGCCATCAAAAACGACGCCGTCTGAGCGGCAGCCTGGAACCATTGGATATCGAGATTGTCGATCGGATAGCCCGTCAGCACCGACACGGCATCGAGAACTGAAAACAGAACCGCGCTCAGGGCAATATCTGCCGCGACAACGCCAAAACAGGCAAGCGCCCAAATCATCGCATTGAGCATGCCAACCTCCTCAAAACCCGGCACTTGGGGACGTTCCTTAACTGCCGGCAGAAAAGGAACGTCCCCAAGTGCCGGCAGTTTCGGACAGTCATTGTTGATGAGAATCGGGCGCAGTGCCAAAGGCCCCGTTGGGCGAAATGTCGAACGGAAAGGTGCCGCAGCGATTGAACGCGGCGATAAACATGCGGATGGCGTTGGACGGCGTGGTACCTACGAGCTGGGTTGCCGCCGCGAAGGCCGCCTTTTCCTCGGGCAAGACCTTCGCGACAACCGGGGTCATGTGTTCTGCCATGGCGCTTCCTTTTTGAAACGACGGTGGTGCGGATAGATGCGGGCCATGCGGCTGGGCGACGGGCTGTGAAGGCAACCCGATTGGCCCGCATCTGGAGTGTGTTTCTACGGCGTTGGTATTACTTGGTATTCCTAAGTATTACCCCGCAGATAGAATACCATACCCGACCCCATGGGGACGGAGAAAAAACGGATCATTTTGTTGCTGAGTAAGTATTTAGAGCGTGATGATATCCGAGATATTGAGGGCCTGAGCGTCGACGGCATCGTGCGTGGCAAGCAACAGCATGCGACCGTCGAGCAAGTCGAGCACGACCTCGGCGCATGCGTCGCGTGCAGCGGTATCTAGACCGGTAAAGGGCTCGTCCAGAATCACCGCGTCGCCTGGGCACAGCAGGGCTCGAGCGATCTCGACGCGACGGCGCTGCCCGCCCGAAAGCTCGGCCACGCGAGCATGCACATCGACCCCCGGCACCAGCAGGCGCAACAGGGCTGCAGCACTCGAGGCATCCACGCGCGCGTCGGCGCACACCAGCACGTTATCCAGGGCAGAGACGTCCTCGACCAGGCGCACATCCTGAAACACCATGGAACACGGCGTGCACTCCCCCGCCGCCAGCGCAAGCAACGTCGACTTGCCCACACCCGAGGCGCCCATCACGCAGGTGTGCCCACCGGCGGGCACACGAAGCACCAGTCCGTCGAGCGCCGGAGCCCAGGGCGCGCGATCGCCCACGGCGAACGCAAGCTCCGCCGCAGCACCATCGCCAGCAGGGCCGCCCGCACGCCCACGCAATCCATGCCCATGCGCCCGCACGGCAACATGCCACGCCACGGGCCCCGAAACCCGCAGCAGCCACACTAGCACGCGCTCACATGCCCACGATGCCGCCACGACCAACACGGTCCACGCCAGCAGATCTGCCGTCTCAATCAAAAGCTTTGCCTGATAGATGCGCTCACCCACGGTGCCCGTCGCCATGCCGATGAGCTCCGCCGCCACACCGGCCTTCCAACTCATGCCGATCACGGCGCGGGCGCACGAAAGCACAAACGGCAGGACTTCGCGCCAGGTGTGAGCGCAAAACAGTCGCCAGCCCCGCACTCCATGCAGACGAAACATCTGCTCCAGTGACTGATCAACCTGCGTCAAACCCTCGACCAGCGAGAAATATACGCCCGGCAGCGCCATCAAAAAGACCGCCGCGATACTCACACGTGCCGACCCCAACCAAATGAGCAGCAGGACCACCACGCAGGCAACCGGCGTCGCCTTTACAAACGACAGTGCCGGAGCCACCAGGTGCGCAAACGCACGCGACCGCACCGAGACTCCCGCCAGCACGCCGCCACACACCGCGGCAAGCGCCAACCCGCCC
>CAUAGV010000068.1 GCA_958428675.1 uncultured Collinsella sp. | reverse complement strand
CCGCCAGGCCCATCGAGAACAGCGTCTTGGTCAGGAACAGTGAGGCCGAACGCTGCAGGTTGTTGATGGAGCGACGGCCCTCGGCCACCACGGCGGGCATCGAGGCAAAATCGTTGTCGACGAGTACGATCTCGGCCACGTTGCGCGCGGCATCGGAGCCGGCCGCCATGGCGACGGAGCAGTCGGCCTCCTTGAGCGCCAGCACGTCGTTGACGCCGTCGCCCGTCATGGCCACGGTGTGCTCGCGGCGCTTGAGCGCCTGCACGAGCTCGCGCTTCTGCTGCGGGGTCACACGACCAAAGACATGGTAGCGGTCCACTGCGGCATCGAGCTTGGCCGGCGTATCGAGCGTCGTGGCGTCCACATAAGCGTCCGCCCCCGGCACGCCCACCACGCGCGCGATCGACGACACCGTACGCGGGTCGTCGCCGCTGATCACGTTGAGGGTCACGCCCTGCTCGTTAAAGTAGCCGATGGTCTCGGCCGCCGAGGTACGAATCTCGTCGCGGATGGTCACAAATCCCACGGGCTCGGCCTCGCCCACCATATCCCCATCGGACGTAAAGCCGTCCACGCGCGCCACCACGAGCACGCGGCAGGTATCGGCAAGCTCGGCGACACGGTTCTCGACCTGGGCAAACGCACGATCAGAGAGCACAAATTGCGCGGCGCCCATTACGTAGGAGCCCTGCGCAAAAGAAGCGCCGCTCCATTTTTTAGACGACGAGAATGGAATGACCGACAGCGGCTCGGACACCTCGACCGGGCGATCGGCGTAATAGTTGAGCAGCGCCTGGCAGGTCTCGTTGGCATCGGCCGAAGTCGCACGTGCCACGTTAGCCAGCGCAAAATCGAGCACTGTGGTATCGACGGGAACAGCCGCCTCGTCCGAGTCCACGCCAAAGCCAACACCCTCAACAGGCAGCGGATACGTGCCCTCGACTTCCATACGGCCCGACGTGATGGTGCCCGTCTTGTCCAGGCACAGCACGTCGACGCGAGCGAGTGTCTCGATGCAGTAGAGCTGCTGTGCCAGCACCTTGCGGCGGGCCAGGCGCACCGTGGCGATGGCGAGCACCGACGAGGTCAGCAGCACCAGGCCTTGCGGGATCATGCCCAGCAGGGCACCCACCGTGGACAGCAGCGCCGACGAAGGCACATGACCAGCCAACAGCTCGGAGAAGCACCACGAAAGCGCGCTATCGCCCGGGGTTCCCGCGGCATCCCACAGCTCGCTCACACTCGAGGCAAACAACGCCAAACCGAGCGGGATCATGATGATGCTCGCAAAGCGCACGATGGCGTTAAGCGCGTTCATGATCTCGGAATTGACCTTTTTGACGTATTTGGCCTCGTTATTGATCTTAGCCACGTAGTTGTCGGCGCCGACATGGATCACGCGAGCGCGCAGCAGGCCCGAGTCGATAAAACTGCCGCTCATGAGCTCGGAACCGGGCTGCTTCTTAATAAGGTCGCTCTCGCCCGTCAGCAGGCTCTCGTTCACGAGCGCCTCGCCCGAAACCACCACGGCGTCAGCGGGAATCTGGTCGCCGCGCCCCAGGCGGATGATGTCGTCGAGCACGATCTGGTCCAAGTCGAGCTCCACCTCGGCGCCGTCGCGCACCGCGATGGCCTTCTTGGAGGTCAGCAGCGTGAGCTTATCGACCATCTTCTTGGAACGCATGGACTGAATGACGCCAATGGCGGTATTGAGGAACACCACGAACAGGAACGTCAGATTCTTAAACGAACCGGTCAAAATGACCAGGAACGCCAAGATCACGTTGATCAAATTGAACAGCGTGCAGAGGTTCTCGATGATGAGCTCTTTGACCGACTTGGTCTTGAGTTCCATGTTGCGGTTGATTTTACCGGCGGCGATACGCTCCTCGACCTCGGCGGTTGAGAGTCCGCGCTCGATATCCGTTGCTGCCATACCACGTCCCATCACGTCGCGTCGGTATAAGAAAACCGCCCGGACCATGCGAGGTTCGGACGGTCTTACGTTCGATGGTGCCCCATGTTGGATTCGAACCAACGGCCTTCTGCTCCGGAGGCAGACGCTCTAATCCCCTGAGCTAATAGGGCCAACGGTTGGCATTATACCCAAGTGCACCACGGGCTATCAAAATAAAAGAAAAAGCTTTGCAATTCCGAGGAAGACGAGCCGCAACGGCCCACTTTAGAAGGCAAAAGCGAGTCAGATAGTATAAACTCTCATGCACCATATATACACGGCTCGCATTGCGGGCCGTTTTTGCAAAAGTTATCCATCGAGGTGAGAGGCACACCATGATTGCAATTTTAAAGCAGAGCGCCAGCGACGAGGCCGTAAGCCATATCGTCAGGTGGATTGAGAAAAAGGGTCTGAAGACCGACGTCTCGCGCGGCGAGAACGAGACGATCATCGGCCTGGTGGGCGATACGACCAAGATCGACCCGTTCCTGCTCGAGTCTATGGATGTCGTCGAGCGCGTGCAGCGCGTCTCCGAACCTTTTAAGCGTGCCAACCGCAAATTCCACCCCGAGGATTCCGTCATCGACTGCGGCCACGGCGTCAAGATCGGCGGCGACCAGTTCCAGGTCATCGCCGGTCCCTGCTCCGTCGAGGGCGAGAACCTCATCCGCATCGCCCGCCGCGTGAAGACCGCCGGCGCCACGATGCTGCGCGGCGGTGCCTACAAGCCCCGCACCTCCCCGTACGCCTACCAGGGCATGGGTCCCGCCGGCCTGGACCTGCTGTGCGAGGCATCCGCCGAGCTCGACATGCCGATCGTCACCGAGATCATGGACCCACGCGACGTGCAGGTCTTCTTGGACAAGAAGATTGACGTCATGCAAATCGGCGCCCGCAACGCCCAGAACTTCCCCCTGCTCAAGGAGGTCGGCAAGACCCAGACCCCAATTCTGCTCAAGCGCGGCATGTCCGGCACGATCGACGAGCTGCTCATGGCTGCCGAGTACATCATGAGCGAGGGCAACGACAACGTTATCCTGTGCGAGCGCGGCATCCGCACCTTCGAGACCCGCACCCGCAACACCTTCGACCTCAACGCCGTGCCGGTGCTGCACCACCTGTCGCACCTGCCCGTCGTCGCCGACCCCAGCCACGCCACCGGCTACACCCGCTACGTTGAGCCCATGGCGCTCGCCGCGACCGCCTGCGGCGCCAACGGCCTGGAGATCGACGTCCACGACGAGCCCAGCCGCGCATGGTCCGACGGCGCTCAGGCCCTCACCCCCGACCAGTTCGACGACACCATGCGCCGCATTCGCGCCATCCGCGAGGTTGTCTGCCAAGAGACCATGGAGTAGCCCATGGGTACGGTGAGAAACGCGCGCGTTAACCAGGGCGGTCCCAAATGCGCGGGCATCGTGGGCCTGGGCCTCATCGGCGGCAGTTTTGCCCGCGGCTATGCGCAGGCGGGCGTTCGCGTGCTGGCCTGGGACCCCGATGACGATGTCATGACGGCCGCCAGCATGGGCACTGTCGCCGGAGAGCTCAACGACAAGACACTCGGCGAATGCGACATCATCGTCCTGGCCTGCTACCCCGAGGCCTGCATCGAGTGGCTCGAGGCGCATGCCCAGGCACTCGCCGACGCCACCGATACCGAGGCCATCATGGGCCCCGTGGTGATCGACACGGTGGGCGTCAAAGGCATCGTGTGCGAGCGCGCCTTTGAGCTTGCCCGCGAGAACGGCTTTTACTTTGTGGGCGCGCACCCCATGGCGGGCACGCAGTACTCGGGCTATGCGCACTCCCGCGCCGACCTGTTCCAGGGCGCCCCGCTCGTGCTCGTACCACCCGCGGTAGACGATGCCCTTAAGCTGGAGCTCTTGGGCCAGGTGCGCGAGATGGTGCGCCCCTTGGGCTTTGGCAAGTTCAGCGTGACCAGCGCAGCCGAGCACGACCGCGTCATCGCCTTCACGAGCCAGCTTGCGCACGTGGTATCCAACGCCTATGTTAAGAGCCCGACCGCTCAGGTCCACCACGGCTTTTCGGCCGGCAGCTACCGCGACCTCACCCGCGTGGCGCACCTCAATCCACAGATGTGGTCTGAGCTCATGATCGACGACGCCGACGCGCTCGCCTTCGAGATCGACCACCTGATCGAGTCGCTTGGCGCCTACAGCCGTGCGCTCAAGGACCGCGACCAGCGCTATCTGGAGAATCTCCTTGCCGAGGGCGACCGCATTAAGCGCGCACTCGACGACGAGGCCTCCCACTAGACCACCTATCACGCCAGGTCGAAAGGACCGAAGCTTATGGCGATTACCATCGATATCGACACTGCACGCCCCTACCAGGTGCATGTTGGCACGTTTTTGCTGGAGCAGGCGGGACCGCTCGTGCGCGCCACTGCCGGCGGCACCAAGGCCGTCATCGTGACGGACACCAACGTGGGCCCGCTCTACCAGATGCCCGTTAAGCAGAGTCTGGAGGCGTCAGGCTACGAGGTGAGCATCTGCACCTTCGAGGCCGGCGAGGCCCATAAGCGCGCAGAAACCTATGTTGCCATTTTGGAGTTTGTGGCCGAGCACGAGCTTTCGCGCTCCGACGTGATTGTGGCACTCGGCGGCGGCGTCGTGGGCGACGTGGCGGGCTTTGTGGCCGCCACCTACATGCGCGGCTGCAAGTTTGTGCAGATCCCGACGAGTCTGCTCGCCATGGTGGATTCGTCGGTGGGCGGCAAGACCGCCATCGACCTGGCTGCCGGCAAGAACTTGGCCGGCGCCTTTTGGCAGCCGAGCGTGGTTATCGCCGACGTGGGGTGCCTGGCCACCCTCACGCCCGAGCAGTTCGCCGACGGCTGCGGCGAGGTCGTCAAGCACGCCGTGATCGCCGACCCCGAGCTCTTCGCCGAGCTGGAGAAAACCCCGCTCACGCTGGAGCTGCTCAACCGCGATGTGGCCCGCGTAGCACTCATCATCGCCCGCAATATCGACATCAAGCGCGCCGTGGTCGTCGCTGACGAGCGCGAAACCAACCAGCGCAAGCTCCTCAACTTTGGACACAGCGCCGGACACGCCGTCGAGGCCTGCGAGCACTTTGAGCTCGGACACGGCAACTGCGTGTCGATCGGCATGGGCATCATCACGCGTGCCGCAGCCCTGCATGGCGTTTGCGATGCTGCACTGCCGGGACGCATCGAAGAGCTCTGTGCACGTCACGGTCTCAAGACCCGCTGCGAGCTTTCTGCCGATGCCGTCTTTGCCGAGGCGCTCCACGACAAGAAGCGTGCGGGTGACACCATCGACCTGGTGATTCCGCACGGCATTGGCCGCTGCAGCATCGACCGCACGCCGCTTTCCACTTTCCACGAACTCATTGCCGAGGGCCTCGGCCAGAAGGGAGACGCATCCGCATGCTAGCCCACATCAACCCGTCCCCGCTTAAGGGCACCGTTCCCGCCATCGCGTCCAAGTCGATGGCGCACCGTCTCATCATCTGCGCTGCGCTTGCCAACGGCGAGACACACGTCGCCTGCAACACCACCTGCGCCGACATCGAGGCTACGGTGCGTTGCCTTACGGCCCTGGGTGCTCGCATCGAGACCGTCGAGGACGGCTTCCAGGTCCACCCCACCATGAAGAGCATTGAATTTGGCCTGCTCAAGGCCCTAGCCGGCGGCACGCTCGACTGCGGCGAGAGTGGCTCCACGCTCCGCTTTATGTTGCCCGTCGCCTGCGCGCTGGGCGCAGAGGCCACCTTTGTGGGCCAGGGTCGTCTGGGCGCACGCCCGCTCTCCCCGCTCTCGGACGAGATCATCGCCGCCGGCTGCGACCTACAGGGTCTGGGCGGTTTTCCGCTCAAGACGAGCGGCCGCATGCGCCCGGGCACCTTTGTGCTGCCGGGCAACGTAAGCTCGCAGTACATCTCGGGCCTGCTGCTGGCAGCCCCGTTGCTCGCCCAGCCCTCCTGTGTGCAGGTGACCGGCCTCATTGAGAGCCGCCCCTACATCAACCTAACGATCCAGGCCATGAAGGCCTTTGGCGTTGAGGTCAACGTCGAGCGCATTCCCGCCAAGGACGGTCAGCCCGAGGTCACGAACTTCCGCGTGAGCAGTGGCTCGTATCGCACGCCCGGCAACGTGGCCGTCGAGGGCGACTGGTCCAACGCTGCCTTTTGGCTGTGCGCCGGCGCCATCGGCTCCGACCCCATCACCGTGGAGGGTGTGTCGCTGAGCTCCGCACAGGGCGACCGCAACGTGCTTGCTGCGCTTTCGCGCTTTGGCGCCCGCATCGTGCGCTCCACCAACGCCGCCACCGTGCAGTCCGACAAGCTCGCCGGCTTTGAGATGAGCGCCCACGACATTCCCGACCTGGTACCCGTTATCTCGGCCGTGGCCTCGCTGGCTCAGGGCCGCACGTTCATCCGCGATTGCGCCCGTCTGCGTATCAAGGAATCTGACCGTCTGGTCACCACCACCCGCGAGCTCACCGCGCTGGGCGCACAGGTGCGCATCGCCGGTGACGACCTCATCATCAAGGGTGTCGATGCCTTCACCGGCGGCGAGGTCGATTCGCACAACGACCACCGCATCGCCATGATGGCCGCCATCGCTGCGAGCCGTGCCACCGGCGAGGTCGTGATCCACGGCGCCGAGGCCGTCAACAAGTCCTATCCCGATTTCTTCGACCACTACCGCCTGCTGGGCGGCAAGGTCACACTCGAGGAGGAATAGCATGTCCTCGACTTTTGGCAACGTCTTGCACTTAAGCATCTTCGGCCAGTCGCACTCCCCCGCTATCGGCTGCTCGCTCGATGGCATTCCGGCAGGTATCGCCGTGGACCAGGAGAAGCTGCAGGCCTTCCTCGACCGTCGCGCCCCCGGCCGCGACGAGACCGCGACCAAACGCCGCGAGGCCGACGCCGCTCACATCATCGCCGGTATTGTCGATGGACATACCACCGGCGCGCCCATCGCCGCGATTATCGAGAACACCAACACGCGCTCCAATGATTACTCCGAGCTGCGCCGCAAGCCCCGTCCCGGACATGCGGACTTCCCTGCGCGCGTGAAGTATCACAACATGCATGATGTCGCTGGTGGCGGACATTTTTCCGGCCGCCTAACGGCCCCCTTATGCATCGCCGGCGGCATTGCGCTGCAGGCACTCGAGGCCCGCGGCATTCAGGTCATGGCCCACGTCGCGCAGATCGGCGGCATCTCCGACCTGCCGATGGACGATATGGTCTATCGCGAGGCCGACCGCAAGGCGATCCTTTCGAACGACCTGCCGTGCATTGACGCCGCAGCTGCCGGTCGCATGCGCGAGGAGATCCTTGCCGCGCGCGACGAGCTCGACAGCATCGGCGGCATCGTGGAGTGCGGCATTTACGGGCTTCCCGCGGGCATCGGCGACCCCATGTTCGACGGCATCGAGAACCGCATCGCGCAAATCGCGTTTGGCATTCCCGCCGTAAAGGGCGTGGAGTTTGGCATGGGCTTTGCCGTGGCCGCCATGCGCGGCAGCGAGAACAACGATCCGTATCGCATCGACGCCGAGACCGGCGAGATTGAAGTCGAGTCCAACAACGCCGGCGGCATTCTGGGCGGCATCTCCACCGGCGCGCCCGTCATGTGGCGTATGGCCGTAAAGCCGACGCCCTCTATTGGCCGCGAGCAGCAGACCGTAGACATGGACGCCATGGAAAATGCCGAGCTCTCGGTCCACGGTCGTCACGATCCCTGCATCGTCCCCCGAGCCGTCCCCGTAGCCGAAGCAGCCGCAGCGCTGGCCATCTGGGATGCCCTCCTCGAAGACGCCGCCCAGCGCTAACTACCCACCCCTCAACATCCCCCAACACGTGAAAGGGGTCTTCATGGACCTTGCTGACATCCGCCAGGCCATCGATGGCATCGACACCACGCTCCTCAACAGCTTTGTTGAGCGCATGGACATTGCCACCGAGGTCGCCAAGTCAAAAATCGAGATGGGCAAGGCCGTCTTCGACCCCGCCCGTGAGCGCTCCAAGCTCAACAATCTCGCCAGCCGCGTGCCCGAGCGCTACGAGGCCCAAGCCATCACCCTGTTCCGCCTCCTCATGAGCATGAGCAAGGCCGAGCAGCAGCGCTATATCAACGAGCTCAAGGGCATCACCGTCTCACAAAAGGCCCACGCCACGGCTGCAGCCTTTGACACGCCTTTCCCCCAGACGGCTAGCGTCGCCTGCCAGGGCGTCGAGGGCGCCTATAGCCAAATTGCCGCGTGCAGGCTCTTCGACGTGCCCGACATTGCGTTCTTCGAGACCTTCGAGGGCGTTATGCGCGCCGTGCGCGACGGCTTCTGCGAGTTTGGCGTGCTGCCCATCGAGAACTCCACCGCCGGATCGGTCAACGCCGTCTACGATCTGCTCGCACAGTTCGACTTCCATATCGTGCGCTCGCTGCGCCTCAAGATCGACCATAACCTGCTCGTCAAGCCCGGCACCAAGCTCGCCGACGTGCGCGAGGTCTACAGCCACGGCCAGGCCATTGCC
>CAUAGV010000067.1 GCA_958428675.1 uncultured Collinsella sp. | reverse complement strand
CGAGCAACACAAACGGCAGCGCCGGGCTGATCGTGCAGGTAACGCTGGGCGCACGTCCCTCGAGCTGCGTGCCCGCGGCGCCACGGTACAGCTCCAGGATCTCGGGCGTCATCGGGGCACCGTGCTCGATCGTGTCGACCCCGGCCTCAAGCGCGGCCTTCACGCCCTCGGTGCTCTCGACATGAGCCATAACCGGCAGGCCCACCTCGTGCGCCGCCTTGCACGCCGCCGCGGCAACCTCCACCGGCATACGCAGCACGCCCGGCTCGCCCACCTCGGTCGCATCGAACACACCGCCCGTCACGAACAGCTTAATGACGTCGGCGCCGCGCGCATACAGGTCTCGCACCTGCTCGGCTGCCTCGACGGGGCTGTTGGCCACCTGGGCGAACAAGCCCGCGCCATGGCCGCCCGGCACCGTGACGCCCGTTCCCGGCGCTACCAGGCGCGGACCCTGATACTTGCCGGCGTCGATAGCGTCGCGCACGGCAATGTCGGCAAACAACGGGTCGCCCGCGCCGCGCACCGTGGTCACGCCGCTTGCCAGCTGCTGCTGGGCACTGCCCTTGAGGATGCGGCGGACGATGGCACGGCCCACGGGATTATCGAGTTTCTTCATCAGCGCTCCCGCATCGCCGGCCGAGACAGGCTTGCCCGAGCCGCACAGGTGCACGTGCATATTGATGAGACCGGGCATGAGATACGCACCACCCAGGTCGATAACCTCGGCGCCCGCGGGCGCCTGCGCCACAGCACTCGGCCCCATCCAGGTGATGATGCCGCGCTCAACAGTAACGGCCATATCGGGCTGCGGCTCCATATGCTCCGAACCATCCAGAATGGTCGCATTGATAAACAACGTGGAACGATCGGCAGATGCCATATCGAGCTCCTCCCTCACGATTAACTTGAACATTTGTCCATTATCACCTAGTCCCGCTGGATTGCTGCAGACGCATCGGTTAACGGAAGGAAGAGGGGATGTGGGGAGACGGAACACGTTGCAGTCCCACCCCAGCGACACCAGGGAAATGTCTCGATCTGTAACAGGTACAGGGTTATTAGGCCCCTTGATGTTACAGATCGAGACATTCGGTCGACGTTTCACCGGCTTGTCTCGATCTGTAACAATTACGAGCTCAAACAGCCTCTAAACGTTACAGATCGAGAAAAAACCTCTCAGCGCCCATACCACTGGCATCTCCACTCCTCAGCCAATTCAACCTGCCGAGGAATACCCGCCAGCCTCATTTTCTCGACTAGCTTCCCCGGGCCTTTGAGTTCGTTAAACGTAAACCGAAGCACCTTATGCCCGAGCATTGTCAGATGAGACTCCCACTGACGCTCTGCCACGAATGGTTCGACCGACTCCCGACCCTCGCCGTTCTGCAAGGTGTACTTCCCCTTTCCGTCGAGCTCGCCGATGACACATGTCCCGTCCTCGAGCCGCCAAAAATAGTCGACGCGAAACACTTGGCTCGGATCAAGCGGGTCGCGAAACTCCACCTGCAACTCTGGCACCGGAAAACCGTATGCAATAAAGAACGCCCGAAAGCGAGACTCGCCGCCGTTTTCGGACAGCCCGTCCGCATACGACGCAATCACCTGTGCCCTGCGATACCCTCGCCTGCCCTCGCAATCGGCGCGGAGGCGCTCGCACAAATCCCCACGTGATACGCCTTTCGCCCGCAGCGCAGAATCGGCAATCGCCAACCCGTAGGAGAACGGCGCACGCAGTAGGCAATCCTCCACCGTGCGCCAAAACGACGTCACCTGCACGCCGTCGACTTGTTCAAGTGCGCCCGCCGCCTGCGGACGCAACAGCCGACATCCTGCACTCAGCGGCACCGAGCAACCTGTCTTAACAAGATATCGTGGCCCAAGCAGATCATTCGGCACCTCCAGACCCCACAAAAGTGCCGCGTCATAGCCCCAAAACGCCCAATCGGGATGAAACTCTGCAAGCCCTTTGATGGTACGCAGCGTTCGCTCCGCCGGCGTCAGTACACTCCAATCATGTTGAAAGCAGAACAAATACGGCTCGGGTTCCGCGATATCGTCGGTTCCAACATGACGCCGCAGCCACATGAGCTCGGCATTGTCATGCGTTGCGAGCAGCGCACCTTGCTCGGTCGCCTCCGTGAGTCTGGCAAGCATCCTATTCCGCGCCAAGGTGTTACGTGTTGCATGCTTGTGTTTGAAAACGGTATTAGACACTTCCATCACCACCACATCGGACAAATGGACCATCGTCACCGTTGCCTCCGCTGATAAATGTCTTGATCTGTAACAGGAAGACCGATTTTTGGACTGTAGATGTTACAGATTGAGACATTCCCCCCAGCCAGGTGCCAAACGTCTCGATCTGTAACAGTTAGACGTTCTCCAGGCCCCTAAACGTTACAGATTTAGACAAACCAGCGGCGCCCAAGCATTCGTCTCGTTCTGTAACAGGTAGACCGGTTTTTTGCCCCCAAACGTTACAGATCGAGACAAAAAGGCAAAAGGCAAGGCAGGCGACAACTACCCATCCCCTACTCCCACTCCTGCTCGTAGATATTGAGCGACTTTACGTACCGCCCCTGGGCGCCCATGATGTCGCGGACCAGACGCAAGAAGAAGCTGATGCACGAGGTGTCAAAGCCGTCCTGCAGGTCCTCCGGATGCACCGCACCCGGCCCATCGACCGCCGTATCGCTCAGCCGCGCGATGTCATACAGGTAGAGCTGTCCCGCCGTAAGCCAGACATCGTCGACGCAGGCGAGGCGCACCGCAATCGCGCCGTCACTCCAGTGCTCCTTCTGCACGATATGCGGATCGTAGACATCAAAGCGATGATCGGTGCGCGTGTCCTTCAGCACGACCATGCCGGACGCAGGATTCTTGTCCAAAATGCCAAAGCGCGAGAAATACTGCGTGTCGCGTACCTGCTCGAGCCGCTTGAGCGAGGCAGGCGAAAGCGATGCCGGCGGCTCGTCAACATATAGCTCGAGCAGCGTTTTGCCATGGCGATAGGGGCGCTCAAACAGCAGCCAATCGGTAAACGCCATGTTGTAGGCCATGATTTCGTTTTGTGAAGGCTCGGTGCAATAGCTGAGCCACGGGTCGACAATGATCTCGAACTGTTCGCGCGCCGGCTCCAGGAATTGAAACTTCCGCAGCATCCAAAAGTGAGCCATGTCGGCAATATCGTTGCCGACGGCTTCAGCCAGCTCTGCTCGGTCAAAAGCGTGGTCAGTCATGGCATCCTCCTCAAACTGATGGACCTCAATTTGAGCTTACGAGGAGGGTGGGCAGCCACGACCAGCGCGGGCAAAATAGGCCTCCGGCTGCAAACCAGATGCTGACCAAACACTTGACGAATAGCTTGACCGAAAATGCGCGCCGCAACAAAACCGCAGGTAAACATCAACGGCCAACCCGCCCTTTTGAGCCAGATGCCCGCAGCCACCACAGAAACAACAGGTGACCACAGCCCAAGAAGTCGACAAATGAACACCCGCACGTCGACAAACGAG
Organism: uncultured Collinsella sp.; assembly: GCA_958428675.1. GTDB lineage: Bacteria > Actinomycetota > Coriobacteriia > Coriobacteriales > Coriobacteriaceae > Collinsella. Next base: position 5,000 of record CAUAGV010000067.1, on the reverse strand, counting down.
CAAACTGCTCGCAAATCCGCAAGGAGTGTCCCCGCATGCCGACAGAAAAGGAACGTCCCTAACTGTCGGCACTTAGGGACGTTCCTTTTGTGCCGGCAGTTAGGGACAGCCCTTGCCGATTCGATTGTTGAATATCTCCGTGACTACTTTACAGTTCCAGCGCGTCGGCGACTTCGGCTGCGCAGGCCAGAGCATCGGCCATGGCACTCACCACGAGCGAGCTGCCGTTGCGGGCATCACCCGCCACATACACCGGCGCGGCATCCGCGGCGACACCCTCCGTGCGAGCCGCGAGATGCGAGCCCTCAGCAGCCATCACCGGCAGCGGACGACCAGCGGTGGCAACAGGCACGCCGACAGCTTCGAACACGCCGTGCTCCGGACCCGTAAAGCCGCAGGCGATGAGCACCAGCTGCGCCGGCACCTCGTGCTCGGAGCCCGCGATGCGCTCGGGCTTTCCCGCCGACCAGTCCAGATCGACCACGCGCAGCCCCGCAGCCGCACCCTTCTTGTCCAGCAGCACCTCGAGCGTATCCACGCCCCAGGCACGCATCTCACCACCCATCGCAGCGATAGCCTCCTGCTGGCCGTAATCGGTCTTCTTAACGTTGGGCCACTGCGGCCAGGGGTTGCTCGCCGCGCGCTTATCGGGCGCAGCCGGCAAGAACTCAAACTGGCGCACGCTGCGCGCGCCTTGGCGCACGGCGGTACCCACGCAGTCGTTGCCGGTATCGCCACCGCCAATGACCACGACGTCCAGGCCGCGCGCGTCAATAGCAGGCTCACCGCCATCGAGCACCGAGACGGTCGAAGCCGTCAGGTAGTCCACGGCATACACCACGCCCGGGGCATCAATGTTCGCAGCCGAAAGCCCACGCGGAGCACGGGCGCCGGCAGCCACCACGACGGCGTCAAAGTCGTCGAGCCTGGCGGTAACCTTGGGATCGCTCACGTCGGCGCCCAGCTCGAACACAATACCCAGCTCGCGCATGAGCGCCACGCGACGCTCGACCACGGACTTCTCGAGCTTCATGTTGGGAATGCCGTACATGAGCAGGCCGCCGGGGCGGTCGTCGCGCTCAAACACCGTCACGCGGGCGCCGCGACGCGCAAGCTCCCATGCCGCCACCAGACCAGCAGGACCGGAGCCCACCACGGCAACCGTGGGTGTGTCCTCCCCCGCCGGCTCAAAGCGGCGCGGGCCGCCGTTTGCCCATTCATGGTCGCTGATCGCACGCTCGTTATCGTGAATCGTCGTGGGCTGGCCGTCGACCGAGCCCAGGTTGCACGCGGCCTCGCACAGCGCCGGGCACACGCGGCTCGTGAACTCAGGCATGGGCGAGGTGAGCGACAGGCGCTCGGCAGCCTCATCCCAGCGGCCGCGGTACACCAGCTCGTTCCACTCGGGAATCAAATTGTGCAGCGGGCAGCCGCTCGGACGTGCCTTGCCAAAGCTCGCGCCCATCTGGCAAAACGCCACGCCGCACATCATGCAGCGGCTCGCCTGAGCGCGGCGCGCGTCGTCGTCGAGCTCCACGTACAGCGGATCGAAATCGCGGCTGCGCTCCTCCACGAGGCGAAGCTCGTGGGTCACACGATCGATATCAAGAAAAGCACCGGGCTTACCCATGGCACTTACGCCTCCTTCTTGGTCGAAGCAACAGAGCTGGCAGCCACAGACGCCGCGTCAGCAGCACCGCCCGCCACATCAAAGCGATCGACATCCGCGGCGCTCGCGCGACCGGTCACAATGTCAAACGCCAGCTCCTCGGCCTGCGCATGCGTCTTGCCGACGGCCTCGGCGGCGGCGACAATCGCCAGCACGCGCTCATACTCGGTCGGAATGACCTTCACAAAGTGCCTGCTCATCGTCTCAAAGCTGTAGAGCAGCTTGATGCCGCGCGGGCTCTGCGTCGCGTCCACGTGCTCCTGGATGAGCTCGCGAATCTGCGCCAGCTCGCCGGCAGTCGGGGCCTTGAGCTCAACGCTCTCGTGGTTCACGCGGGCATCGAGCGTGCCATACTGGTCAAAGACATAGGCCACGCCACCCGTCATGCCGGCAGCGAAGTTCTGCCCGACCTCGCCCAGGATGAGCGCCAGGCCACCCGTCATGTACTCGCAACCGTGGTTGCCGCAACCCTCGACCACCACGGTGGCACCGGAGTTGCGTACGCCAAAGCGCTGGCCGGCCAGGCCGTTGATGAAACCACGGCCGCTCGTGGCGCCAAAGAACGCAACGTTGCCCACGATGATGTTTTCGTCGAACTTATAGGTCGCATGCGGGTTGGGGCGCACCGACACCTCGCCGCCCGAAAGGCCCTTGCCAAAGTAGTCGTTGGCGTCGCCGCACACGTTGAGCGTAATGCCGCGCGGCAGAAAGGCGCCAAAGCTCTGACCGGCCGATCCATCGCAATCGATGGTGATGGAGCCGGCGGGCAGGCCCTCGGGATGTGCCTTGGTCACCGCGTTACCCAGGATGGTGCCCACGCAGCGGTTGACGTTGGCGATATCGGCGCGGAAGCGAATCGGGCGCAGGTGCGCGCGAGCGTCGGCCGTGTAAGGCACAAACAGCGTGGAGTCGAGCGTCTTGTCGAGCTCGCTGTCCGCAGCCATCTGGGGCAGGAAGTGACGGCCGTCGGCACCCGGGATGTGGGCACCGAACTCGCAGGTCGCGCTTGCCAGCACGGGCGACAGATCCAGCAGGTTAGCCTTGCGGTTGCCCGGGACCTCGATCTGGCGCAAGCACTCGGGATGGCCCACCATCTCGTCGACGGTGCGGAAGCCCAGGCTCGCCATGACCTCGCGCAGCTGCTCGGCAACAAAGAGCATAAAGTGCTCGACGTGCTCGGGCTTGCCGCGGAAGCCGCGACGCAGGCGGCAGTTTTGCGTGGCGATGCCGGCGGGGCAGGTATCCTGCTGGCAGTCGCGCTGCATGAGGCAGCCCATCGAGATGAGCGGCATGGTCGCAAAACCAAACTCCTCGGCGCCCAGCAGGCAGGCAACGGCGACATCGGTACCGTCCATGAGCTTGCCGTCGGCCTCGAGCACCACGCGCGAGCGCAGGCCGTTTTGCAGCAGCGTCTGCTGGGCCTCGGCAAGACCGAGCTCCAGCGGCAGACCGGCGTGCCAGATAGAGTCGCGCGCAGCGGCACCCGAGCCGCCGTTGTGGCCGCTGATCAAGATCTTGTCGGCAGCACCCTTGGCCACACCGGTGGCGATGGTGCCGACGCCCGCCTCACTGACCAGCTTGACCGACACGCGCGCGCCGGGGTTGGCGTTCTTAAGGTCGAAGATGAGCTCGGCCAGGTCCTCGATAGAGTAGATGTCGTGGTGCGGCGGAGGCGAGATCAGGCCGATGCCGGGCGTGGACTGACGGACCTCGGCAATCCAAGGGTAGACCTTCTTGCCGGGCAGGTGGCCGCCCTCGCCGGGCTTGGCGCCCTGGGCCATCTTAATCTGAATCTCAAAGGCGCTGCACAGATAGCGGCTCGTCACGCCAAAGCGCGCACTTGCCACCTGCTTGATCGCGGAGTTCTTGGAGTCGCCGTTGGCCAGCGGGGTCTCGCGACGCGGGTCCTCGCCGCCCTCGCCCGAGTTGGAGCGTCCGTGCAGGCGATTCATGGCGATGGCCATGCACTCGTGCGCCTCTTTGCTGATGGAGCCGTACGACATGGCGCCGGTGTTAAAGCGACGGACGATGTTGAGCGCGGGCTCTACCTCGTCGAGCGAAACCGGCGTGCGGCCGCTGGCATTAAAGTCGAGCAAGTCGCGCAGGCGCACGGCACGGCCGGTACGGTGCAGGCGGGCGCTGTACTCCTTAAAGGTATCGTAGCTGTCCTCACGGCAGGCGGTCTGGAGCAGGTAGACGGTCTGGGGGTCGATCAGGTGATCCTCGCCACCGAGCGGGCGCCACTTGGTCAGACCCAGTGTGGGCAGCTGATCGGGAGCCGGGCTCTTAAGGATGGCGAGCGCGGCGTCGTAGCGCTCGTTTTGCTCGCGCTCAACGTCCTCGACACCCATACCGCCCACACGGCTCACCGTGCCGGCGAAGTATGCGTTAACGAACTCCGGCGTAAAGCCCACGGCCTCGAAGATCTGCGCCGAATGGTAGCTCTGCACCGTAGAGATGCCCATCTTGGACATGATGGAGACGATGCCGGCGGTCGCAGCCTTGTTGTAGTTGGCGATGCCCTGCTCGGCAGAAACGTCCAGATCGCCGCGCGCCGCCAAGTCGCGAATGCACGCATGTGCGTTATACGGATAGATGCCGCTCGCGGAGTAGCCCACCAGCGCCGCAAAGTCGTGCGGAGACACGGCGTCGCCGCACTCCACCACGATATCGGCAAAGGTGCGCACGCCGGCGCGGATCAGGTGGTTGTGCACGCAGCCCACGGCAAGCAGCGACGGCACGGGCACTTCGCCCGCTCCGGCGCGATCGCTCAGCACCACAATGTTCACGCCGTCGCGGACCGCAGCCTCAACGTCCTCGGCAAGCTGTTTGAGCGCAGCCTGCAGCGCGCCCTCGCCGGCATCGCGGCGGTAGACGGCGCGGAAACGGCGGGTCTTAAAGCCAACACGGTCGATGGCGCAGATGCGGTCAAACTCCCCCTCGTTGAGCAGCGGGCGCTCCAAGCGCACCAGCTGGCAGGCCGTACGGGAATCCTCGAGCAGGTTGCCGTGATTGCCCAGGTAGAGCGTGGTCGAAGTCACCATGTGCTCGCGCAGGGCATCGATCGGAGGATTCGTGACCTGGGCGAACAGCTGATAGAAGTAGTCAAAGAACGAACGCGTCTTCTTTGACAGGCAGGCCAGCGGCGCGTCGATACCCATCGAAGCGAGCGGGGCCTTGCCCTGCTGGGCCATGGGACGCACGACCTCGTCGACGTCATCCCAGTGATAGCCGAGCTTGGCCATGCGCACGGCCGAGGGCACCTCGGCATCCTCGGCGGGCGCGGGCGCGGCGGGCCCATCGAGCGCGTCGACGGTCAGCGTCCCCTCGG
>CAUAGV010000066.1 GCA_958428675.1 uncultured Collinsella sp. | reverse complement strand
TTGTAGGTAAAGGTCATGCCCTCAAATGCAAACGGGGCTTCCTTCGCCTTCACGAGCAGCGCGAAGTGTGCGTCGCACTTGTCGCCCAGGTCATCGGTGCACCTAATCTTGAAGCGACACACACCCGTAGCCGCAGGCACGCCCGAGAGCACCAAGGTGCCCGATCCGTCATCTGCCAGCGTCAGCTGCATGCCTTCAGGAACCTCAACATCATCCAAGTTATACGCATACGGTGCCTTGCCGCCCGTAGCGCCGGCAATCTGCGCACGGTATTCATCGTGAGCGGTCGCCACCGGCAGCACACGTCCGTTAAACACAAGCGTTTCTCGGGGCACGATGGATAACTTCGCATGTTCGGTATCCGTCTTTGTCACCGTGCCCAGGTAGCTCTGCGTAATGCGGCAGAAGTACTCGCCCTCGTTCTCGCTGTCGAGCTGGGCAATCGAGAGGGCCTCCCCCGTCTCGCCCTTCAGCGCCACCGCCTTGCCACCATCGTCAGACATGCGATACCACTGGTAGCTCAGCTTGACGTCTGCAGCGGATCCAGATGACACGGCCGCATGGACGCGAACGTTGCGCCCCGCCTCGGCGGCGACCGAAAGTTCGACCGGATCGCCCTCGTAAGCACTCGCATCCTGCGGCTGCGCAAGGACCTGTGGAGCCGCTGCCTTCGCAAACTCGAACGTGACCTTTTGCGGAGCACTCACGCCACTCAGTGTGACCTCGTACGCCCAACCCTTATAGTCAGAAATATCAAGGTCATAGGCATTGCCGGCCGAACCGTCATCACCTGCCTCTTCGGCAACGGTCACGCGCGTCAGGTAGCAACCCTCATCGGGCGTCGCCGAAAGCGTCACCTTACCATCCGTAGCGACCAAAGCAGACTCCGAATCAACCGATCCGTTGACCGCTCGGGCCGTCACCTTGTACTTAGGCGCCTCCGCAAAGCGCGCCTCGACGGTCATGTTGTCCTCGGGGACAAACGTCCAGGTAGCATCCGTGCTCAGCGGCTCATCGCCCAACGACCCGTCATCATTGTGCGCATACCACCCATCGAACACATACCCCGCATCGGGAACGGCAGTCAGGGTCGTGGACTCACCGTTCTCGACTTCGTTGGTCACGGCATAGCCCAGAGATTCGTCCTCGGAGGAACCCTCGACGTGTCCGCCCTGACGCGGATCAACCGCCGTCACCGACATCGTCGCCCGTTCATAAACGGCCGTAAAGGTTCGGTTGCCAAACACCACGCGGTTAATGACCGGCGTAAAGCCAACGGGCATGCCGTTCTCATCGACCCAGTATTTAAACTTCCAACCCTTATGCGGCACGGTAAACATAATCGCCGCGGAGTGGTAGGAGCCACCCGTACCGAGCGCTACCATCGAAAAGCCAGCATCCTTAGGTTACGTAGCGACCTGAACATCGCAGCCCGTCTCGTAGAACACGGCCGTAAGCTGCTTATTCTCCTTGGCGGTACCGATATAGAAAGCGCTGTAGCTCACCGTAACACCCGCATCGTCGACCCAATGCGAGAAGTGGCACTTCTTCCACGGGATCGCAATCGCCATAAACATGTCGCCCCTGTCGTAGGACCTGCTGCCGGCAGGAATGCCGTCGACCAGAAGGGCCGTACCGCGGAAGATGGACGAGCCAGTGACGGTAATGGTCACCTGTCCATCGGATTCGAACTGCGCGTAGTACGTTATGTCTTGCGTGGCGGTCACATCGAGGGTCGTCGCGGTCTCGACAATCGAGGTGCCCTCCTTATCGGTGCTCCAGCCCACAAAGCGATAGCCCATACCGGCAACAGCGGACAGTTCCACCTGGCCGCCCACGGCAAAGCTACCGCTGCCCGTAACACGGCAGCCCCTGTTCGAAGCCTTGTCCTTCACCACGACCTCGCCCGTAACGGTCACCTCGCACGGATCGGCAAACACGGCCTGGAGCTCCAACGTATCGTCCTCGAGCCCCTCGACCATATCCTTGTCGAGCTTAACCCAGCAATGGGCGTCGCAGCTCAGCAGCAACTTGTTGCCCTCGGCATCCAGGACATACCAACCGGCAAAACGTTTGGTTCCCATAGGCGTAGCGTTGAGTTCGACCGTATCACCGAATTGATAGGAGCCCTCGCCGCTCAGGGTGCTAACGCTATCGTCACTCGCGCTCAAAACGACCTGATAGGACTTAGGCGTAAAGGTCGCCGTATAGGTGGCGTCACCCGCGACCTTAACGGTATAGTCGGCGTTCTCGCTGACTGTCTCGCCCTTGTCGTCCGTCCAACCCGCAAACGAATACCCGGTGTTGGCGATCGCACGAAGCGTTGCGCGGTCGCCAGCCTCATAGCCACCAAAGCCGCTCACGGCTCCGCCCTCGGCAGGCGAGGCAACGGTATGCACGACATACGAACCCGACGCAAAGACGGCATAGAGCGACGTATCCTCACGCACGGTAAATCGATAGGTTTTCTTGGAGCTCACGCATGTGCCGTTACGGAACCAGCCCACAAAAGCCGTATCCTCGGCGGCGACCGCACGCACGGTTGCGACCTGTCCAGCGGCATACGCTCCCGCGCCCTCGCCCGTGCCCATGCTCTCTTCACACGAGACGTCCACCGTATACTGTTTTGCCGAGAACACGGCCTGGAGCGCCGTGTCAGACGTCGGCACCACGTGACAGGTGGTGTCGCGGCTTACCACGGCGCCCGAGGCATCGGCCCAATACTCAAACGCATAGCCCGAAAGCGCATGCGCGGTCAGCGTGGCGGCATGCCCCGCCTCAACGGTACCTGTGCCCTCGACCCAGCCGGCGACGCTCGATTCGACCAGCGAACCGGTGCCGGAATCGACTACCGCCGTGGCGTCGACTTCATAGTTTTTTGCCATAAAGCGAGCGACGTGCACATGGCTGCGCTCCTGGTGGCAGGTGAACTCCGCATCGGCAGACTCAAACGTGCCGTCGGCCGTATACCAACCAGTAAAGACGTAACCGGGATTGGGCGTCGCCTTAAGGGCAACCTCCGCGCCGCGGTCGGCAAGGATTCGGCTCGCCTTGACGGTGCCGCCCTCCGCAGGATCGGCGAGAGGCACGCAGACGGTATCGATCGGCACAAAGGCCGCGGTAATAACGCAGTGTCCTGTTTTACCGCGAGCCTTCGCAACCAACGAGGTCTCGTGCTTAAGGCTCTTCAGGCGACCATTGACGTACCAACCCCAGAACAAAAAACCAGGATGGGCCTTAGCCGTCAGATGAAGGGTCTCCCCTAATTTGAACGTATCGGTCGCAGGCTTCACCACGGCGCCATTGCACGTCACGGTACCGCCGAGCCACGAATCGGCCGTGACCATTACCTCGGGTTTTGAGTCGGTAAAGATCGCGGTATAGGTGTCGCACTTGGTAACCTTAACGACCAGCTCAGCGGTGTCGTACTCCTTACCGGAGTCATCCTTCCAATGGTCAAAGCGGTAGCCGTCATTGGCCTTCGCCTTGAGCATCACCGTGTCGCCATATCCGCAGGTAACCGAAGATACCCCCGGGTGCCCCTCAATCTCAACCGTACCGCGCTCCACAAAGGTCTTCTTGGCCTTCGCCGTCACGGTATAGGTATTTTCCTCAAACACCGCGCGCACGGTGCATTCCACGTCCTCGGGATAGAACTCGAGATAGCTGGGGTCGGTACCCAAAAGCAGGTCCGTCTTGGCGTCGTACCAGCCCTTAAAGGTAAATTGTTTGCTCGCCTCCGCCGTGAGCTCAATGCTCAGCGTGGCAGGCTCGCCCTTCATGCAGTAGCCCTCACCGTGCACCATATATTTGCCCGCCATGGCCGCGGCCGGCTCAACGGCAACGTCCACCTTGCAGGCACGCGTAAACTTCGCCTGGACCACGCAGTCGGTAATGGGCTCAAAGGTATAGGAGCGATCGCTCGAAACCAGCGTCGACGTAGTATCCGAGTCACCATTGCTCAGATACCAACCGTCAAAGATATAGCCCTCGGATGGCGTAGCCTCCGCGGTCACGCGCTCACCCTCGGGGACCTCGAGAACCATGCCGGCAGTCTCGCCGCGCTTCAGCGTAACGGTGCCGCCCTCGAGCGGGTCAGCCTCGGCACGCACAGTATGCGCATCCCTGCCGTCCATTACAGCCTCAATTCGGGCATTGCCGTTAACGCGGTATTCGCAAACTTCCTGCTTGTTGGCAATCGTGATGCCCTGCGCATCGGTTTCGCGCCACTCTACAAACCGGTACGTTTTCTCTGGATTGTCGGGGCGCACCTTGGGCCGCATCGTAAACGTGAGAATGTCGCCATCCTTCGCGCGAACCTTGCCATCCACAACCGGCACGCCATCGCACAGCACCTCGGCGCTGTCGAAGGGATCGGTATTCACCAGGATGGTCTTATCCGCCTTGCGGAAGCGTGCAACCAGATGGCGGTCGACCTCGGCCTTGAAGATATACGTACGCTCGGGCGAAACCTCGATGCCGTCCTCAAACCATCCCACAAAGGCATAGTCGGGACCCTCGCTCGCGGTGACCATAGCCTGATCGCCACGCGTAATACTCTGCTTTACAGGGCTTGCGGTGCAGCCTGTCGAAAAATCGGCCTGAATACCGTCGGCTTCGGCAACCGCCGTGACCTCGACTTTTTTCTCAAAGACGGCGGTCATTTTTACGACCTCGGGCGTCAGGTCCGTGATCGTCATCGTCTTGAGAGGAGATGTCGAGACCTCGACGCCGTTCTCTTTCCAACATACGAAGCGATAGCCGGGATTTGCGACAGCCTCGAGCGTGGCGACCGTCCCCTCATAGTGGATACCGCCTCCGGTAACGGCACCGCCCACCTCGGGCTGCGCGGTGGCAATAATCTCAATCTTATGGTCGCCATGAGGCTTGGGCTTCTTGTGGTCGTCGATGATGTCCTTAATCTCCTTGAGCACCTTGGTGCCCACAGCGGCAACATCCTCAATGTTGTCGGCCATACCGATCTCAATCACCGCGTCGGCCGCGATGGGGTCGACGATCTCGCCCAAGCCATACATGGTAGCGAGAACGGCCGCAGCCGTAATCGCAGCGATGAGCGCGGCCTTCAGCGCCGCAAGTGACTCATCGGGGTCAGTCGCCTCCCGGAAATGCGCGGTGTACTGCACATCCCCCTCGAGCACAAACGTGTAGGACGGACCATCGTCGCCGGTAAAGACGATGTTGCCGAGGGCATCGGTCGCGTAGTCAAACACATAGCCGGGTAACGGGACCGCTACGACCGTTACGCGTGACCCGATGCCGTACAGACCGGTGGAAAGGAACTGTCCGAGCGGCTGACCGTTCTCATCGACCCCGTCCACGCTCAGGACCACGCTCGCCTGCGGGGCACAGTAGCGCGGAGTGATCTCGATCTTGGAGTCGCTCTTATCCTCGGACACAGTCGCGTCCGCCTCGTTCACCGTATAGGTAAAGTCGAGCTGATCGCTCACGGCGTAGGCGTCACCGCCCTCACCCAGATACCAGCCCAGGAACAGCGCGTTATCCGTGGCGGCGGAAACCTCAACCGTCTCGCCGGCATTGCGATAGCAGTTTTGAGCGGTAACACTCAGGTGCGCATAGTCCTGCGACGAGTCGGTCGCCTGCGCATCGTTGATGTGCACCGCATAGTCCTTGAGCTTAAAGCGAGCCTCCAGGGACAGATCCTTATCCGGCGTAAACGTGTAGACCGTCTCTTTGGAGATGTACTTGCCGGACTTGGTGTCATACCAGCCCTTAAAGGTAAGGTTGTCGTTGAGCATCCCCAAAGCACCGGCATCGAGCGTGACCTCGGCGCCCGCATCGATCGTCGTCGCGCCGGAAACATCGGGTAGCTCAACGCCGTCCATCAGCTTGCGTTCGCCTTTATCGATCGTTTGGGCATAGGAGATCTGGAACGACGTCGGCTCAGGTTTCTTAAGCTGTAGCGTGCCCTTGGTCTGGGTTTCAAAATGTGAATAGCCATCGTCATACACGAGCTTTACGGGCTGTCCGTCCATCAACTCGTCGAAGACGTCGCCGTCGCAGGGAGTCGCCGTAAGGTACTCGCCGAGCTCTTCCTTTATGAGCGCCTCGTAGTTCCAAATCGATACCGTATGCGTGTAATCGAGCTCGACGCTCATGCCCTCGAGCGAAATGGTGTCCCCCGGCTCATAGGTCATGTTTTTGGGGTCGCAGGAGATCTCAACGTTCTCGAGCACCTTGCCCACCGGGACGGGCAGGCAGCCGTTGCACCTCTCCCAAACAGCTTTGGGATGCCCGTTGGCATACTTCGGAATCATCTTGGCGGGGACCATGACGGTCATGTTGTATTTGGGGAACGTGTCGGTGTTAATGAGCACCGCATGGTTGCACCCAAAGAACACGGTCTCGAGATTGGTACTGCCAAACGCCTTTTCCGGCAACTCCTCGATCTTGGAGTTATATGGCAGCGTCAGCCCGCCGCTCAAGTCGGTGCCGTAGAAGCAGGTGTGGCCAAGCGTTTCGACCGTTGTGTTGCTCTCGAGCCCTGTGGTAGCAAGGTTCGAGCAGAACCTGAACGCGCAAACGCCAATCGATGAAATCGAGGCATTCTTGTCCAGGCCGGTATCGATCAGAACCTTGCAGCCTTCGTAGGCTCTGTCGGGAATCGATGTGAGGCCGACAACCTTGTCGAGCCCCGTGGACACCAGCCCACTGTCGGCAAACGCAGCAAAGCCCATCGAGCCAATGGTAGTAGTCTCGCTGATGTTCAGGCTCGCAAGCGACTCGCAGCCATAGAACGCCTCTTTTCCGATGGTGCCGATGGTCATACCGGACAGGCTGATATCGGTGAGATTCGGGCAGTTATAGAAGGCGTGCAATCCGATTTTGGAAATGGAGCTATTCTCAAAGCGCACTGAGCGCAGATTGGTAGAGTCGGCGCAGAGCTGCGCGTCGACTTCATCAACCCCGTAATCGACAATCAAATTCGTTACCATTCGACCATCGACAGAGTTCTCGCGCGGGTTGTTTTCATCGATTTCTACCGTAAGATTTCCGTTTGCGTCGCACGGATACAGATAGTAGTTGGGCATGAGCTTGGCATACTCGTAGGCCGCCTGCTGCAGGTTGCCCTTGCTGTACGCGACAAGGTGTGTGTAGCCGTCGTCATACACCAGCTGTATGGGCTCTCCGTCCATCGAGCCATCGAAGACGTCGCCGTCGCAGGGAGTCGCCGTAAGGTACTCGCCGAGTTCTTCCTTTATGAGGGCTTCGTAGTCGCTATCCATCGTCGAATGAGAATATTGAAACGTGACACTCATGCCCTTGAGCGAAATGGTGTCGCCCTGCTGATAGGCCATCTTGTCGGGATCGCGCGAGACCTTAATCTTTTGAAGCATCTTGCCCACGGGGACGGGCAGGCTGCCATTGCAACTCTCCCAAACCTCTTTGGGGCGACCGCTTGCGTATTGCGAAACCATCTTGGCAGGGACCATGACAGTCATGTTTTGCTTGGGGAACGTGGTGGAATTAATGAGCACCACATGGTCGCATCCAAAGTACACAGTTTCAAGCTTAGAGCCATAGAACGCACGACTCGGCAGTTCCTCGATCTTGGAATAAAGGGGCAGCGTCAGCCCGCCGCTCATATTGGTCCCGGAGAAACAACCTTCGCGGAGCGTCTTGATCGTCGTATTGTTCTCGAGTCCCGTCGTCGCAAGGCGAGAGCAGTTTTTGAACGCATTAACGCCGATTGATGTGATGGATGTGTTCCCGCCCAGACCGGTATCGGTCAGAGCGCTGCAGGCATTATAAGCGTTCTCAGGAATCGAACTGAGACCAACGACCTTGTCGAGACCCGTAGACCGCAGCCCGCTCCAGGCAAACGCGGCATCGCCCATAGAGCCGATGGTAGCAACGTCATTAATGTTCAGGCTCGTAAGCGATCCGCACCCAGAAAACGCCTCTGTTCCGATGCCCCCAATGGTCATACCGGAAAAGCTGATATCGGCGAGATTGGAGCACCCAGAAAAGGCGTGTAGTCCAATTGAAGAAATAGAGCTGTTCTCAAAACGTACCGAGCGCAGATTGGAGGAGTACTCACAAATATATCCGGGAACCCCATCCACTCCGTAATCAACGATCAGGTTGGTCACCAATTTACCATCGACAGAGTTCTCATACGGGTCGTTTCCATCAATTTCTACCGTAACGCTTCCGCTTGCATCGCACGGATACACATAGCCGTTCGGCATAAGCTTGGCATACTCACAGACCGTTGGGTCCTCATACACGAGGGAATCGACTTCGCTGTCATCGGACGAGGGTTCCGCCGTGGCAACCAAGCTCTTTGCTGCATCAGAATCGGTCGCGGCACCTGCGAGATCCTGCGCCAGGCTCGTCCCGGGGGCGTCGGATGCCGCGCTGGATGAGTCGTCCTGCGTATTATTCGTTTGGTCGGAAGACGCGGATGAAGCGCTTTCGTCCGAAGGTGATGATTCATCGACCGCATCGGTATCGGAGCCCGAGTCGGTCTCTTGGGCCTCGCTCTCGACGGCGACCGCCCCGGCATCATCGGCATAGGCTGTGCTGGGAGCAAGGGGTATCGAGGTCACGACCATCGCGACCGAAAGATAGACAACCAAAAACCTATAGAGGGCAGCAGTGATCCTGTTCATAGGAACCTTCCCGCAATTCGCAAAGATACAGAGTCCCAGTGTGGGCCATCATTTCACATTACCCTGTATAAGCGACAATGCGGGAAGGTAGCGTAAACGGTTTATCTAAGGGCGCAAAAGGTTGGTCGAATCGCAGCTCAAATCGCGCAGAGCCTCAATC
>CAUAGV010000065.1 GCA_958428675.1 uncultured Collinsella sp. | reverse complement strand
CTTGTACACAGGACGCGATCGTCAACCATTCTGAGCTCGAGAGCCTCTTCCCCGACGCAACGATAACCGATTATCCGAATGGCAACGAGGCGCTCGAAGCCCTCAATAAGGGGGAGGCACGTTGCATCATTGTCCCCAGCACGCGCCTGAAAACCATCCGCGACACCTATGACATCGAGGATTTCCAAACACAGGAGCTCACCGACGCGGCACAGCTATCGTGTTTGATTTCGCGCGGCAAGCCCGAGCTGTTGGGAATCATCAATAAGGGCATCGTCAATGCAGGCGAATCGCTCTCTGCAAGCAGTTATTCCCCCACATCGTACTCGGCGCAAGAATCGGATGCGTTCCGACTTCTCTACCGCAACCGCATCGTCATTGCGGCAGTCGTCATCTGCATTTTGCTCACCGGCATCGTCATCCTTGTCTGGTCGCTTCACCGCGCGCAGAAAGAACAGCAGAAAGCCGATGCCGCCAACGCCGCTAAGACAGCATTCCTCACGCGCATGAGTCACGACATCCGCACGCCGCTCAACGGCATCCTAGGTCTTATCGAAATTGAGGAATTGAAAGACGGCGATATGCAAGTCGCCCGCGAAAGCCGCGCCAAGGCGCGTGTTGCCGCCAATCACCTGCTCTCGCTGATCAACGATATCCTCGAGATGGGCAAAATCGAAGACCGCAAGCTAACACTGGAACATGCTCCTTTTAACCTCAAAGAGCTCTGTGACGATGCGCTGGTGCTGTGCAAGCTCCGCGCGTCCGGTAACGGCATCACAATGCAGGACAATAGCCTGCCGTACGCTACGGGGCCATACATGATCGGCAGTCCCACCCATATCCGACGGATCATAATCAACCTGCTAGACAACAGCATTAAGTACAACAAGCGCGGCGGCTCCGTCACTTTTAGCTCACAGACCAAGCCACTCGATGATGGGCGCGCGCTCTTTTGCTTTAGCGTTTCGGATACCGGCATTGGCATGGCTCCCGAGTTTTTAAAGCATATCTATGAGCCGTTTGCCCAGGAAGGTGACGATGCGCGCAGCAAGTTCCAGGGAACCGGCATGGGCATGCCAATCGTCAAGTCACTTATTGAACTGATGGGCGGCACGATTGAGATTTCGAGTGAGGTTGGCGCGGGGAGTACGTTCGACGTCCAGATTCCGCTCGATATCGACAAGACCCCTCAGGCAAGAGAACGTGCGGACGGCCAGGCAAACAGCTGCTCGCTTGCCGGCATGAACGTCCTCTTGGCAGAAGATAACGAGCTCAATGCCGAGATTGCCCAGGCTCTGCTCGAAAGCGAGGGCATCGTCGTAACTCGCGCCGCCGACGGCAACGAAGCGGTCGACCTATACGTTGGCCGTCCCGCGGGTAGCTTCGATGCGATTCTAATGGACATCATGATGCCTGGCATGGACGGCTACGAGGCAACCCGCGCGATTCGTCTAAGCGAGAAGGCCGATGCGGCCGATATCCCCATCATGGCGCTCACCGCCAACGCCTTTGCCGAGGATGCCCAGGCGGCACACGATGCCGGCATGAACGCTCACCTGCCCAAGCCGCTCGACTTTAACAAGCTCAAAAACATGCTCGCCCGCATCAAGAAATACGGATCAGTTTCGCTATAGTTTGTGCTCAACCACCATGCACGGCCAGAAAGGAAACCAACGATGTTTAGGCCCTTACGTCGAAAGAAACGCGCCATCACCGACGAGGAAGCGCGCGAGTTGCTCGCCACCTGCAAGCGCGGCGTCTTTGCCGTCAACGGCGACGATGGCTACCCGTACGCCATTCCCGTCAACTACTTCTTCGACGCCGAGCACGACAAGATTTATTTCCATGGCGCCAAAGCCGGCCACAAGGTCGACGCGCTCAAGCGCGATGACAAGATCTGCTTTACCGTTTACGGCAACGAGTGGTACAAGGACGATGACTGGGCTCCCTACGTTATGAGTACCGTGGTCTTTGGCCGTTGTCGCCTGGTAGATGAAGCGCCCGCGTTTATCGAGGACAAAGTCCGCCAGCTCGCGCTTAAGTACTACCCTTCCGCCGAAGAAGTCGAGGAGGAAATCGCCAAAGACATCAAGGGCGTCCAACTCTACGAGATTACGATTGAGCATCTTTGCGGCAAGCAGATTCACGAAAAGTAAGCCCCTCAGCAGGCCTCATCAATAGCAATATGGCCCGGTTCCAACCCACCTTGGAACCGGGCCATATGCTTATGAAGCGTCGGCGGCTATGTGCGCAAGCGCCTCAACGAGCTCTTGCGAGCTCACAGGCTTGCTCAGGTGCGCGTTCATGCCCGCCTCACGCGAAAGCCTGCGATCGTCGGCAAAGGCGTTGGCGCTCACGGCGATAATCGGCGTGGTCGCGGCATCCTCGCGATCGAGCGCTCGAATCCGACGCGTGGCCTCAAGGCCATCGATACCGGGCATCATGATATCCATCAACACCACGTCGTACTCGTGCGGCGCGCTCGCGGCAAACATCTCGGCGGCAGACTCACCATCCTTGGCATGCGTCACGACGGCACCGGCACGGTCGAGCGTAAACTGTGCGATCTCGGCATTCAGGTCGTTATCCTCTACGAGCAAAACGCGCAAGCCCTGGAGCGCATCGCCATCTCCCGCGTCCACGCGCACAGCCTGAGGAATCTCGGAGCGCGTGCACTTCTCAAACGGCAGACGGATGGTAAACGTCGTCCCCTGCCCCAAAATGCTCGAAAAGCTCATGGTTCCGCCCATAAGCTCGACCAACTGTTTGGCAATAGGCGCACCCAGGCCAGTTCCCGATGAAGCGCCTTCCACCTGCTGCTCCTCGCGACAAAACGGCTCGTAGAGGTGCTGTTGGAACTCCTCACTCATGCCAATACCGTTATCGGCGATCGTGTATTCATAGACAGGAACGCCATCCGCTGGCTCCACCTCGCGGCACGCTAGGCGAACATAGCCGCCCCGGCGATTGTACTTGACGGCATTGCCGGCAATATTGAGCAACAAGCGTTTGAGGTGCGTCACGCTCACCCGCGCATAGGGATGATTAAGCGTCTGCTGATCGCAGATAATTGTCACCAGGCGCTCCTCGGCCTGGCGCTCCAGAATATCGCGCACCTCGTGGTTGAGGGTCACCAAATTTGTGGGAACAAGCTCCAGGTCGACCTGCCCGCTCTCCAGGCGACTCATATCGAGCGCCTCATTCGCAAGGTCGAGCAGCAGTCCCGATGCCGTCCAGATCTTTGAACGACACTCGGTCTGCTTTTGCAGATCGTCCGCATTGGCATCGCCAACCTCAACCATACCGCGGATGCCGTTGATGGGCGTGCGCAGATCGTGGCTCATGCGACGTAGGAACTCCGTCTTTGCCGAGTTGGCAGACGAGGCCTCACACGCCGCCTTTGCCAGCTTGTCGCCATAGTCGCGCTCCTGCTGCAGCAAGTCCGTCAAACGTCGACGATCAGCGCGGCGACGCACCATCACAACAGTGGCTACAACACCGCTGTAGAGCACCAGCACGCCGGCAGCGACAGCCGCGACGACCTCAAAGTAGCGCTGCGCCGAGGCATAGGTGTACACGTAGAATTTTTGCGCTTTGCCGTATGTGCCCAAATACCACTCGCCGTTGACGTTGACCAGTCGGACTTTGCCGGGCAGGCATCGATCCTTAATTTCGTCGACAATAATGGCGTCCGTCGCGGGCAGGTCGAACACGCCCAATACGGTGGGTCCGACGGCATTGGTCGCAACGACCTTGCCATCGTTTTCGATCACGATATTGCCGCTATCGATGGTTTCATAGCCTTCGAGCAGGCTCTGCAGTTTGAGTGTATTGCTTGCAACTGCCTTCGCGCTCTGATGCCTTACCGCGATAACGATACCCTCGCCATCCTGCCGAGTCACGCAACCGATGTCTGCAACCGAATCATCCGCAAGCGTAATACGATCGGTATAGGACTTAAGCGGATGGGTTGCCACCTCCAGCACGGGCGCTTCTTTGAGATACGTAGCAAGCGATTCGTAGCCCACGTCATCCGTCGAGGACTCGGACATCAAGTTGCCCGATGCGTCCGTCACGATCAGTGCGCTCACGTTGAACTGGTCAGCATATTGCTCCAGCGCGGCGTTATCCACCAAGCCGTCGCGTTTTATATCGCGCGCCACCTCTCCGGCAATCTCCATCACGCGAGCCAGGTTTTTGGTCGCATAGGCGCTGTTAAACGCATCGTAGGAAAGGCTCTGCGTCGCCACGTAATCGACAACGTCGGCAAAGCGCTGCTCGGCCTGGGCCGTCGTGTAACCGTAGCTCATCATGCCGGCGACAGCCGAGAGCGCTACCCCCACCAGGGCGGCAAGGAGCCATACCCAGGTCGAATGATTGCCCTGCTCCTGAGCGGTGTAGTCGGGCGCATCGATCACGACAGGCCCTCCATATTCAAAAATGGTGAGGGGTCATCAAAGTACTTTGACACCAGGCGTTCCATGGTGCCATCGGCAAGCATTTCTTGGTAGGCATGGGTGAGTTTAACGTCGATACCGCGCGTGTCGTTGATATCGAAAGCGGTGCCCAAACCAACCTCCAGCAGCGGCTCGTTCAGAATGCGATACGTCACGCCATAGTCTTTTTCATAGGTGAGCAGCGAGGACTCATGTGCGGCGATAGCGTCGACCAGGCCCTCGACGAGCGCCGGGTTCAGGTATGAGCGGTCCGAGAAGCTGTAGAGCCCCTTGATTTGCGGAACCTTTCCATTGGTACGGTTGAGCAAAATGCCCTCGGGCTTGGTGGTGGACTGCACCCCCACGACCCTGCCCTCAAGATCGGCGAGCGTGTAGATGTCGCTTTCGGGATTGACCGCGACCACCTGGCGGCTCGCAAGGTACGGACCGGCCCAGCGATACTCGCTTTCGCGACCCGTCATACTAAAGCTACCCATGACACAATCGAGCTCGCCGCTCGCCAGCAGCTCTTTCTTCTTTTCCCAATCGATCAGCTGGTATTTTGGCTTGTAACCAATGCGGGCCAAAGCCTCGGTCAATATCTCGACATCCAGGCCAACGATATCGCCGTACTCATCGGTATACACAAACGGTGGATAGAGGTCGCTTCCGACGTTGAGCGTCTTAAGGTCGTCGTCTTTGACTTGCGAGGCGTCCAGTTCTTCAAATGCAGACGTCGAGGCTCCGTCATTCGACCCGGAACAGCCGGCTATCGCTACGACAAAGGCACACGCTACCGCAAGCGCACCAAACAACGATATGGCAACCGAGCGGCGAGGTCTTTTCATCGAGCTCCAGACGATCCTGCTTACAGACTCAAATGGTTAAAAATAATAGCAAATGAAACCACTCGAGCGCCCAATGGTTACAGACGCTTTACCCTGCGGGGCCTTCTAGCCGACTTGGCAGAAGGCCCCGCATGCAGCGCACACTTACCGTGCGTTAAAAACGTAGCGGTCCAGGCGCTCACACGCTTCCCTTACGCGCGAAAGCGGCAGCGCCAGATTCACGCGAATGTGGCAGGGCCCGTGGAACGGGCGGCCGTCCTGATACCCCACGCCCACGCGCGCCCCCTCGTCGAGCAGCCACTGAATATCGCGGCCATGCTCGCGGCACCACTCGGTGCAGTCCAGAAACACCATGTAGGTACCCTGCGGACGCGAATAGGACACGCCCGCAAAATGCTTGTCCACGTAATTGCAGAAGTAGTCGATATTGCCGGCAAGCACCTGGTTGAGCTCGTCCACCCACTCGTAGCCTTGCGGCTGGTAGGCACCGATAAGCGCATGCATGGAGAGGACGTTCATCTCGTTGTAGTGAGTCTTGTTGGACACGGCGCACACGCGGTCGCGCAGCGTCTCGTTATAGATGATGTGGTAGCTGCCGACCAGGCCCGCCAGGTTAAACGTCTTGCTGGGCGCGTAGAGGGCAACCGTGCGCATGCGGGCATCTTCGCTCACCGACTGCGTCGGGATATGCTTGTGACCAGGCAGGATGATATCGGACCAAATCTCATCCGAGATCACCACGCAATCGTGCTGGCGATAGATGTCCATGGCGCGCTCGATCTCGTCGCGCTCCCATACGCGGCCGCAGGGATTGTGCGGCGAGCAGAACACCGCGGCATGGATATGGTTTTGTGCGAGCTTGCGCTCCATGTCCTCAAAGTCCATACGCCACACGCCTTGGTCGTCGAGCCTAAGCGGGCTGTGGACAATGCGATAGCCCGCAGCCTCGATGGACTTGGTAAAGCCGATGTAGGTGGGGCTATGGACCAGCACCGCATCGCCCGGCTGGACATACGCTCGCAGCGTCGACACAACACCGCCCAGCACGCCGTTTTCGTAGCCGATATGCTCGGGGAGCAGGCCTTCGACGCCATTACGGCGGCTCTGCCATTCTATGATGCGGTCGAAGTACTCGTCACGCGGATTGAAATAGCCAAACATGGGATGCTGGGCGCGCTGAATGATGTGTTCCTGAACCGTGGGCACCGTGGCAAAATTCATATCCGCCACCCACATGGGGATGCGGTCGAAGCCCTCGTCGGGTGCGTTCGGAGCCATGTCGGGAATTTCTCCCCAGGAGTCAACGGCGATGGCGTCCATACCGTGGCGGTCGATAAGCGAGGTAAAGTCGTATTTCATGCTGAGCTCCCGTGCAAAGCGGATTGTTTCGGTAGGCGTTATTGTCCACCAGCGTGGGCGGTTTTGGGGCGGAGTTTGGCGCTTAATTTGACGGGTGCGGACGAATGGCTGGTTAGTCTCGCGCGTCGTTGATGGCGGTTATCGTCAACCTGGTTCCGTCGACCGTAAACGATATGTCAAGCCCAGCGTAAGCCAAATGGTAAACGCGGTTTGGCTCGTGTTTGCTGCCCGCACGGCGCGGATCTTGGCGGAGCACCTCGATCAAGCCGGGGAGCTTTGTGTCCGGGACCATGTCCCGCAGCGCTTGCGGGAGCTCGACATCGAGCTCTTGCCATGGCGCGTCCTCAATCCAGCCGCCCGTCGCATCCGGGTGACAGTCCGCAAACGGAATGTAAGGCTTAATGTCGTAGATGGGCGTACCGTCGCGCAGGTCGGCCCCCAGCACATGGATGATGGGACCATCGTCGGTGAGCTCGACACGATCAAGCTTGACGCAGGTGAGCCCGATGGGATTAGGGCGAAACGGACTGCGCGTGGCAAACACGCCCACGCGTTCGGCTCCACCCAGACGCGGCGGGCGCACGGTTTTCGACCATTTTGCGTTGGTGCCGGACCTGTCCTGCGACTTGGCATCGGCGGCTATGTCCTGAGCCGTGCCGCCGGGCGTTCCGTTTTCGAAGCGCCACAGCAGCCATAGGTGAGAGAAAGAATCCAGGCCCTCAACCGCTGCGTTGGAGGCAAATTCCGGCTCAAAGACGATGCGCCCCTGCAGATGGGGCGCCAAAAAACTGTTGCGCGGAATGCCGAACTTCTGCGGCAGGTCGGTATGTATGTGTGCGATAGGTTCCATGCCGGTCATTGTACGGCATGAAGGTGTGAGGCGTCGTGCGCAATTCTTTGTCGCGGTCCCCCGTCGTGCAACCAACGGTTGCTTGGAAGGGCGTCTGCCGCCGCGTATGCTTAAAGCCATCAACCAGCAGAAAGGAGCCGCTATGGCCTTCGCAGAAAAGCTCATTGCTGTCCGTCGCGCCCATCACCTAACTCAGGAGCAGCTCGCCGCCAAGCTCTTCGTCACACGCCAAGCCGTCAGCCGTTGGGAGCGCGGCGAGGTCACACCGGGCATCGACATGATGAAGCTCATTGCCGCCGTGACCGGCGAGCCACTGTCTCATCTGCTCGAAATGCCCGAGTACTATTGTCAGAGCTGCGGCATGATACTCACGCCCGACGACTGCGGTACCGATGCTCACGGCGCAACGACCGACCATTACTGCAAGTGGTGCTACGACCACGGCAAGTACACCTACGAGACCACGATGGAGGCAATGATCGAGGACTGCGCTCCGCGTCTGGCGCAAAACACCGGCATGTCGCTCGACGAGGCAGTCTCGCTCATGGGTGCCGTGCTGCCGCAACTGGAGCGCTGGCGTACCGTGCAGGAAAACGAGGAGCGCTACGGCGCCGAGGCACGGGCGCGCTATGGCGATGAGGCTATCGATGCAGCAAACGAAACGTTACTGGACATGGATCCCCAGACATGGAACGACATGAAGGAACTCGAGCGTGCCATTCTGGGTCAGCTCTCGATTGCCATGGGCGACGGCGATCCAAAGAGCAGAAAGGCCCAAAAACTTGTTGCGATGCATCGTCGTTGGATTGGCCTCAACTGGGGAAGCGAACCCCAAGACGAGGCATACCTGGGGCTCGCCCACGGCTACCTCGCCGACCAGCGCTTTGTTGACTACTACGACAAGCCCTGCGGCACCGGAGCCACGGCGTTTCTGGTCCAGGCAATCGAGTCATCGCTGACTCGCGCATAGACCGCGGCGGCATTGGGTATCTCAATCGAAACCTCAACCGATTGGAGACCTATGGCTACTGATCACAAGCTCGAGCTGTACGTTATGACCGGCTGCCCGTATTGCATAAAGGTCAAGCGCTTTTTGGCCGATAACGGCGTGACCATTCCCGAGCGCAATATCTCGACCGACCCCGATGCCGAGCAGACACTCATCGCCGTCGGCGGAAAGCGCCAGGTTCCTTGCCTATTCATCGACGGCGTACCACTCTACGAATCGAGCGGCATCATCGCCTGGGCACAGAAGAGCCTGCTCTAGCACTCATTGGGGACGCACTTAAATGAGTAGCCGGTTGATTTCCGATCCCAGCCGAACACATTGAGCAAATAGGCCGTTCCCGCACCT
>CAUAGV010000064.1 GCA_958428675.1 uncultured Collinsella sp. | reverse complement strand
CGTTTGAGCAATCATGCAGCGATGTGATGGGGCAAACTAATCCACGCGCTTGTCGCCCATAAAGAAGAGCGCCACCGTACCAGGTCCGGTATGCGAGCCAATCAGAGTACCGATGTTATTGATCTCAATCTTGCCTTTAAGCTGCGGAATCTGTTCCTCGATCAGCGCCGCAACTGCCTCGGCATCCTCGCGGCACGCCGAGTGCGACATGACGCACTTACCCGAATAATCCGCACCGTCCTGCACGTGTGCCATCATGGTCTTAGCCATCTCGGAAATCGCGCGCTTCTTAGTGCGAATCTTCTCACGTGGCGACAGCCCACCATCGCAATCGACCGTCATAAGCGGGCAAATCTTAAGCGCCGTGCCGATGATCGCGCTCGCAGCCGAAATGCGACCGCCGCGCAGGTAGCTCGACAGATCGGTCGAGAAGAACCAGTGGTGCAGGTTGAGCTTGTGCTCCTCGATCCAGGCAGCCGTCTCGTCGAGTGAAGCCCCGCTATCGCGCACGTCGGCGGCACATTCCGCCAGCAGGCCAAAGCCCGAAGACGCAGCCAGCGAATCGATGACGCGCACCTTGCCGCCCTGGGGATAGCGATCCGCGAGCATCTGCGCCGCAACGCAGGCCGATCCATACGTGCCCGAAATACCCGACGACAACGTCAGGTGCAGCACGTCTTTGCCCTCGGCAACAAGCGGCTCCCAAAACTCCTCGTACTCACCCACGCTCACCTGAGACGTCTTGGGCATAGCGCCCGCGGATATCTGGGCAAAAAACTCGTCCGGCGTAATCGACTGATACAGATCGTCCGTATAGACAACATCGTCGATCTCGTAATGAAAACACACGACAGGGATATTGCGCGATTCAAAGAACTCCCGAGTTCGGTCGGCAGCGGATTCACAGGTCAGGACAAAATCACTCATATGAGGCTCCTTACGTATTGCTACGAAAATTATCGCACAGCAAGCATAAATACGGTACAAATGTCCACTATTTACCAAATAGAGCCAAAAGTAGTGAACATCTTTACCACTATCGTTTCCACCGACCCCACGCATAAATATCTGAGAAAACACCCTC
Organism: uncultured Collinsella sp.; assembly: GCA_958428675.1. Lineage (GTDB taxonomy): Bacteria > Actinomycetota > Coriobacteriia > Coriobacteriales > Coriobacteriaceae > Collinsella. Next base: position 7,767 of record CAUAGV010000064.1, on the reverse strand, counting down.
TATCGTCTCCACCCAACCGACATATCTACCTTCACTAAATCGATTTACCAAACCGTTCGGCTAACAATTCGGCCGCCCGTCCCCAATCGAAACAAAAGCGGCGCATACTGATAAACGTTTGACGCTGTTTATCAGTTTTACCAGCCCTATCGGAAGGTGTTTCATGGTCGCATTCGATCGCAATCCGCAAGACTTCAAGTATCTGCGCCTGCTGTCGAGACAGTTTCCCACCGAGCAATCCGCGTTTACCGAGATCATCAATCTCTCGGCCATCCTCAACCTGCCCAAGGGCACCGAGCATTTTATGAGCGACCTGCATGGCGAATACGAAGCCTTCATGCACATCCTCAACAACTGCTCGGGCGTCGTGCGCGAGCATGTCGACGAAATCTTTGGGGACACGGTCTCCTTCGATGAGAAGGGCGAGCTGTGCACGCTCATCTACTATCCGCGCGAGAAGATCGATCTTGTCCGTAGCCAGCACGAGGACTCGCCCACCTGGTACAAAACCATGCTCGACCAGCTCATCATGGTGGCGCGTTCGCTTTCGAGCCGCTACACGCGCTCCAAGGTGCGCAAGGCCATCCCGCGTGATTACGCCTATATCATCGACGAGCTCCTGCACACGCATCCGGATGAGAACAACTACCGCGTGCGCTATCACGAGCGCATCGTTGAGTCCATCCTGGAGACCGCCAGCGCCGACGACTTTATCGAGTCGCTCGCCTCACTCATCAAGCGCCTGGCTGTCGACCACCTGCACCTGGTGGGCGATATCTTCGACCGCGGTGGCGGCGCGGCAAAGATTATGGACCGTCTACTCACCTACCATTCACTCGACATCCAGTGGGGCAACCACGATCTGCTGTGGATGGGCGCTGCGGCAGGAGAGCCCGCCTGCATCGCCACGGTGCTGCGCAATAACCTTCGCTATGACAACTACGAGATCCTCGAGAACGACTACGGCATCTCGCTGCGCGAGCTTGTCGCCTTCGCCGACGCCACCTATACCGCCGGCGAGTCCATCAGCCCGCTGATCAAAGCCATTAACGTCCTGCTCTTTAAGCTCGAGGGTCAGATCATCCAGCGCCATCCCGAGTTCGATATGACCGACCGCCTGCTACTCGACAAGATCGACCACGACACCGGCACGGTCACGCTTGCCGACGGCAGCGTTTGGCCACTCACGACCAACGACTTCCCCACCGTCGATCCGGCGGACCCCTACACGCTCACGCCCGAGGAGCAGCACATCATAGACAAGCTTGTGGCCGAGTTTGTCACCGCCGATCACCTGCATCGCCACATCGATTTCCTCTATACCCACGGCTCCATGTATAAGGTCGCCAACGGCAATCTGCTCTTCCACGGCTGCGTGCCGCTCAACGAGGACGGCACGTTTAGCAGCATGAACTGCCTGGGCACGTGGCACGCCGGTCACGACTACCTCGATTTTTGCGACCATATCGCCCGCCGCGCCTGGCGCAACGGCGACCGCGATGCCCTCGACTGGATGTGGTATCTCTGGATCGGCTTTAACTCACCCGCCAGCGGACGCCTGGTGCGTACCTTTGAGCGCGCCTATATCGCCGATAAGAGCACCTGGGTCGAGCCGATGGACCCGTACTTTACGCTTACCAAGTCGCCCTCGGTCTGCGATGACATCATGCGCGAGTTTGGCGTCGCGCCCATGGCATGCTCACCGACCGGTCACATCATCAACGGCCACACGCCCGTTAAAACCACCAAGGGCGAGCAGCCCATCCGCGCCGAGGGCAAGCTGCTGGTCATCGATGGCGGCTTCTGCCGCGCTTACCATCCCAAGACGGGTATCGCCGGCTATACGCTCATCTCGAGCTCGCGCGGCTGCCGCCTCAAGTCGCACCGGGCCTTTACGACGGTTGCCGAGGCACTCACCCGCAACGTCGATATCGAAAGCGAGACCAACCGCTTTGACGAGGCCGACCGTCGCCGCATGGTGAGCGACACCGATACTGGCGCCAAGATCCGCAGCCAGATCCAGGACCTGCGCCAGCTGCTCGATGCATATAGAAACGGTGCCATCGAGGAGCGCGCCTAGCCCCACCCGCGGGGATTGGCTAAACTGTGCCAAGTTTGTCATCCCCGCGGCGCTTCGGCGCCAGCTTAAGGCAGGTACCATGCAAAAGCTCCTTGCGCAGATCATGAAATTTGGCGTCGTCGGTGTCATTGCCACGGTTATCGACTTTGGCATTATGAATCTGCTCCACTACGGTCTGGGCCTCAACATCCTAATCGCCAACACCAGCGGCTTTATCGTCTCACTCATCTTTAATTACGTCGCCAGCATGAAGTACGTGTTTGCGCACAAGGAGGGCATGAGCCGCCGCCGCGAGTTCATTATCTTTGTCGTGCTGTCCGTGATCGGTTTGGTGCTCAACGACGGTATCGTGCTGGCGCTCAACGCCGGTCTGGGGCTCGAAGCCAATATCGCCAAGATCTGCGCCACCGCGCTTGTCATGGTCTACAACTTTGTGACCCGAAAGATCTTCCTGGAGGGCGACGAGACCAAATAGCTCGACACCCCTGCAGCATTACGGCGCCCACGGACGACGCGCGCTCAGCGCAGTATCGTCCGTGGGCGCCGCTCGTTTACGGGCAAATTTTCAACGTTTGCGGATTAGCACTTGATAATTTGGCGAGTTCGTATAGTTCTTGGCAAAGACCTTACGTTTCCCTTGCAAAAGCTCTAAAGTATCCTCTGCTCGATTCATCAACGCATTGGATGTGATTACGTGCGCAAGGCACTGGCACAACCTCATACCAAGCAGTTCCTCAAGTTCGCTGTCGTGGGTCTTATCTCCTTTGGCATCGACTGGGGCATGCTCATTGCGCTCGTCGAGCTGTTCCACCTCGACTTTTTAATGAGTACCACGGTCTCGTTTACCACATCCGTCGTGGTCAACTACTGGCTCAGCATGAAGTACGTGTTCGACCACCGCGAGGGCATGAGCCGCAAGCGCGAGTTCACGATCTTCACCATCCTGTCGGTGATTGGTCTGGGTCTCAACGACCTATACATGTTTGTGGGCGTCACGTTTTTGAGCATCGGCTACCAAGCCATGAAGGCCATCGCCACGTTCCTCGTCACCTGGTACAACTACTTTAGCCGTCGCTTCTTCCTCGAGGGTGCGCAGTCGTAGTTTGATCGATATTAGCTTGAAGGTATAACCGGTTGGAATCCTCGTTCCAACCGGTTTTTTGTTTGCTGAGAGACCCGGCAACCCAGTCCTCTACGCATGAAAAACGGGCGGCTCGGATGTTGGTCCGAACCGCCCGTTTGGCGCGTTATGTCGAGGCCTCTAGCCCGTTACGTAATACCAAACGACGGTGTCGCCATTGGAGAGAACGTAGTTGCTGCAGGCCGTCATGGGTGTTGTGCCGTTGACGGAGTACATCCAGCCGCTCGTGCCGCCGTACTGTTTCTCGGCCAAACCACCAATCGCGGAGACATACGTGCCGTACGACGAGCCATGTGCGTTGACAGAAAGGCCCAGCGCGCACAGGGCATCGTAGACGGTAGCGCCTTCGTTAAAGGTAAAGGTGCCACCAGAAGACACAGGATTGCCCACGGCGCTCGATGTGACCGAAACCGTCACCGTAACGTAGCTGGACTCCTGCGAGCCGCTCTGGCCGCCCGAGGAGGCGTTTCCACCATTAGAGCTGGAGGCTCCATCAGACGACTGACCGCCCCCCGAAGAAGCACCGCCAGACACATTGGGAGTATCGCCGGCTCCCGTATTCTGGGCAGCGGATTTATCTCCAGACTTCTTGCCGTCCTGACCATCGGACTTCTTGCTATCCGAGCTTTTATCCGATTCCTTGTCCGAAGACTCGGAATCGTCCTTGGACTTGGACTCATCAGAATGCTTGGACTCATCTTTTGCGTCATTCGATGACTTGGAATCCTTGGAACTGGCCTCGCCCGAAGCGGCAGACGAGCCAGACGCCTTGGTGTCCTTGGTGACGACGCTCTCCCCCGTCACGGCCTGAATGATCCAGTCGATAGACCAGGCACCGCTCTCGGAAGGATGGACGAAGCCCAGCGAGACGACGATCAGAATGGTGCACGCGGCAGTCAGAACGCCAAGGAGCGCCTTGCGGCGAGGGGCGGACGCCGCCGAAGCGGCGCCCTTTTGCTTTGCATCGTCAAGCTGGATAAACGAGGAATCTGGTTGCTTGGGGTCAGCGTCCTTGGATTTATTGGACACAGCCCTCACCTACCGACGTTTGGTGAACACGAACACGCCGACGATGGCGAGACCGATGACGCCGGCGGCGATGCCGACGATGGCGAGCGGGTTGGTGCCAGTCTCCTGCTCGGAAGCACCAGAGGACTTCTTAGCAGTGGTCGTGAATGCAGCACCCGTATCGGACTTGGAATCGGACTTCTTGTCGGACTTGCTGTCCTTCTTGTCAGACTTCTTGTCAGACTTCTTCTCGTCCTTCTTATCGGACTTATCGGAGTCCTTCTTATCAGACTTGTTGTCCTTGGTCTCGGTCTTGGTCGACACCGTCGTCTTGGTCACCGGCTTCTGACCCGGGGCGATAGCGCCGCCAGCCTGCTGGCCCTTCGTTCCGGAGCCGGAACCCGTGCCAGTGCCAGCGCCAGCACCGGAACCGTTGCCAGCGCCACCGTTGCCGCCATTGGAGCCAGAACCGCCATTACCGCCAGGGTTAACGGCATTCTTGGTCCACTTGGCATACAGCGTCAGATCGGCCGTCACCGGCGTACTGAAGTCATATGCCTGTGTGCAAGCCTCATCGGTATACCAACCGCCGAAAGTGTAGCCATCGCGCGTCGGATCGGCCGGCTTGACCAGCTTGCCGTCGGCCGTAGCAACAAACTTAGTGTCGCAAGCAGACCCGCCGTTGGAATTAAAGGCAACCGTCCAAGACTCAACAGCCCCGAGCTTGAACAGAGTACCCGAATCATTGATGTAGTACAGGTTGCCAGAAGCATCGGCAATGACCGGAGAGTCGCAGTACTGGTAATGGCCAGCCGCATCATAAATCTGCGTCGCCTCTGCATCGCCGAGCGTATAGCGATACACGCCACCACCAGCAGAGTAGTTGACGTAATCCTTGCTATCCGCGCTGTTCACGGTGAAGTACACGTAGGTCTTGCCGCCCTGAACACTCACCAGCGGAGTAGCGGCAATGCCGTTGAGGCCAGCCGGCAGCGCCTTGCCGTCGGCAGCAGCGACCATCGTGGGCTTACCCGTCTTCAGGTTATAGAGAACCAGAGCAGAGCCAGTAGCCGTCTGTCCGCCGACAATCAGATTGTCACCAGACACCGCAGGGGCGCTCAGATTATTCGTAAGGCCCAGATCAACCGTCTTCTGTTCACTCAGCACGCCCTTTGCCGAAAGCGAAATCACATGAAGCTTTCCGTCGTGCGTCATCTGATAGAAGGTCGAACCATTGGACGGATCGGCAATGCAATCGGCATTTGCGACAGCGCCGAGCTTCATGGTCGAAACGACATTGCCCGTCGTCTTATCAATGCACTTAAGCGTGCCCGCGCTCGTAGGAACAATGGTGTACTTATCCGTCAGCGCAGCGCCAGTCCAATAATAGCCCTCGGAAGCGTCAATGTTCTGCCAAGAGACTTCGCCCGTGGCAATCTTGATACGCTTCAGGGAGCCGTTGCCGTAGGTCGCGTTGTAGTTCTCGTCATACGAAATATCGACCGTACCAACATAGACGTACTCGCCGTCCGAAACCACGGTGCAGGAGCTCTGCGTCAAGTCCGTCAAACCAGGCGTCAGCCACTTGCAGATCAGCTTGTCTGCAGTAATCGCCTGGACCGCACCGCCGTTGAGCGGAACGATGATAAGGCCGTTGGTATAGATCGGACGAGAGGTATAGCTCACCTTGGAGGCAAGCGGCGCAGAGGCAACCTTTTTGCCCGTGGACGAATCGATCTTAATGAGCTCGTTCTCGGTCGCGATGTACACAAAACCGTTAGCGATGACAGGCTCGCTGCAGTTGGCATACTGCTGGCCAGACTCGGCCTTCCAATCGAAGGCCCACTTAAGACCGGCGGCCTGCGCAGGCGTCTTGGCATCCGTTACGGTCGAACCGTTGCCACCGTTGCCGTAGCCGGCCCACTCGGCATCCCAATCAGGAGTCGTCGCACTCGGGTCCACGACAATCTTGTCGGGATCGGGCATGGCCGAATCGTCAGTGGTATAGGCAAGCGTAACCTTATCGCCGCTCTTGAGCGTAATCTGATTGGCGCAGAGTAAGGAGGGCTCTCCATTGATATACAGGTGCCAATATTTATTGGTCGCAGCATCCCAGACATACGGCTTGTGATCGAACGGCGAAGTAATGGAATTCAGGAGCCAGTATGCACCGCTCTGGGAGGCGTTGTAATCAACGCCCTTCGCCTTCAGAACCGTCTCAATAAGGTCCTGGGCCGTAGAGCCTTCGGGCAAAGAAACATTGCTTGCCGAGCCCCAGCGAGTATTGTTGCCGTTGACATCGGGACCGATGACATCGACGGACCCAAGAACCTGACCGGGGAGGGCATCGGCGTCAGCACCATACATAAAGGTGACGGTATCGCCCTCTTGGAGCTTGTAGGCACCGGCGCCAACGTTGGCGAACTTGCCATTTACGTAGAAGTGCCAATAGCTTTTGGTCGCAGCGTCCCAGCCATAGGATTTACCATCGAACGGCGAAGTAATGCCGTTGAGGAACCAGCCCCAAGACGATTCGCTAGCATCGAGCTTAAGGCCGGTCTGCTCAAGGAGATCCTTGGCAGTAGAACCCGCCTTGAGACTCGTCTGGCCCGTCGAAGCCCAAACCTGCTGCTTGCCGTCCTTGCCCTTACCGAGGACCTGAACGGAAGCATGGACGGAATCAGAGGGCAACTGGTCGCCCCAGCCACCGTAGAACCACGTAACGGTATCGCCAGCATGAATGGTGACATTGTCTGCCGTGTAGTCGCTCGACTTGCCGTTGATGAACAGCTGCCAATAGGTCGAATAATCGAGCGGCGTACCCAGCTCAACGCCGTTGTACTTAAGGCTCAAAATGATGGAGCCCGCAGCAAAGGCGTCGATGCCATTTGCCTCGAGCGCGACCTTCGTAAGGTCAAGTGCGCTCGAGCCGGACGTCACCACATACTGCGCGTTATCGACCCAAGCCTGAGTCTTGCCCTGGGCATCGCGACCAATGACGGTCACATTTGCGGCAACCTGGTCCTTAACGACAGGGGACGCGCTACCAGCCGTATAGGCAAACTCAATCTTCTGCCCCTGGGTGAGCTTGACGCTGCTCGCGCCAACCGAGGAAGACGCGCCGTCGACGAACAGCTGCCAGTAGGCATAAGTCGCCGGATCGAAGGCAAGCGTGCGGCCATCGCTCGGGGATGTGATGCTTTTGAGGTAGAACCCGTATGCCGTGTTCGGATCGTAGTCCGCCTTGAAGCCCGTCTTCTCCTGCAGCTTAATGAAGGCATCCGCAGCCGTCGCGCCCTCGTCGAGCTTGAGCTGCGTAGGTGCCACCCAGGTCTGAGCCTTGCCGTCGGCATCGGTGCCGATAATCGAGAACGAGACCTCGACTTGCTTCTTGGCGACATCGCCGGTTTCCGTCGGGTTCTCTGCCTGGACGGCAGCCGCGGCGGCAGATCCTGCTTGGCCAGCGGATGCCGTCGAAGACTGCTCGCTCGCGGCAGGGTTCTCCCCCGTCGCCGAGCCTTCGTCGCCAGTTACCGCC
>CAUAGV010000063.1 GCA_958428675.1 uncultured Collinsella sp. | reverse complement strand
GCAATCATGGCAGCCTTGTTCCCGACCCCCAAGCGCAATGACAAAACCTCTGGAGCCCATTTTGTCGAGCCCGACCTGCGCCGTCGCACGCTGCTCGCACACGGCAGCTGGCGCCGCGTGACGCGCCGCATCGTCGTAGGCGCCGTGTGCGCGCTCACGGTGAGCTCGCTGCTCATGCCGAGCGTCTCGCTCGCGGCGGAATGGGTCAAGGTCGGCGAAACCAAATACAACGCCGGCACTGCGGCGGGCGACGAGACCGGCACCTGGTCGTGGGACGGCGCCGACGACTTGAAGCTCAACAACTATAACGGCGGCGAGATCCAGGCCGCAGGCAAGCTCAACGTGAATTACTCGGGAAACAACATCGTCACTGCCGACTGGATCGAAGGCATCAAGGCTTCTCATGGCAATAATGAGAACGCCGAGCTCAATATCCAAGGCGACGCGGGCAGCACGCTCAGCGTGACATCTACTGAGGACGCTATCCTCTCCACGGGTAATATCAACATCGACGGAGCCGGATCCGTCAACGCCACGAGCGCTGGGTTTGATGCCATCGACGCCGAGGGCGATCTCGCTATCAAAGGTTCGGGCAACGTCAACGCCACGGGCGTATCGGATGGCATCAGGGCAAACGGCAATATCACGATTGACGACAGCGGGGCCGTCACCGCCAGGGCTACCAAGGACAAGGGTATCGGAACCGACAAGAACCTCACCATCAAGGGTGGCGGCACAGTCGAGGCAAGCTCAGCCGATGGTGAGGCCATTTGGAGCGGCGGCAACATCAATATCTCGGACGGCAGCCAGGTCAAGGCGAGCTCCGAGAAAGACGCCGCCGTCGAGGCCAAGGGCAGCCTCGCAGCCACAAACGCCTCCCTCAACGCAAACGGTGTTGAATATGGCGTCTATGCCCACAAGGGCATCACACTCGATCATGCAAACGTGACAGTCCGCGCAAGTAAAGGCAGATACGGTGACGCCATTGCCCTCTTCACCTACCAAGACGATATCGTCGTCAAGAACGGCTCCACCGTGGACGCGTTTGCGGAAGGCGAGGTTTCGGCTGCATTCTCCACCAGAAACGATCGACCCAACGAGGAGGGTGGCCACATCTACATCAGCGACTCCGTTGTCAAGGCCATAGCCCGCTATGTCGAGAACGGCGACGGCCCCATCCCCTACAGCGAAAACCAAGATGGTGAGACGAGCCCCGAGCCCCAAGGCGAGAACATCGGCATCATCGCCCAGACCAGCGAGGGCGTCACACCCGCAGTCATCTCGATCATCCGCAGCAAGGTAACGGCCGAAGGAGATACAGCGGCAATCTTTGCCCGTGCCATGAGCGCTGACGGCAAGACAATCGGCACCATCAAGATTGAGAACGCCGCCATCCAGACGCCCGAAGGCGGCAAGGTCATTGACTATCGCAAGCTCCGTGACGGCATCTACGAGGCAGGCCAAGCCATCGGCACGGGCGACGCTGTGATCGACTCCCCCTATAACGAAGCTGTCGCCAAGAGCATGGTCATCGCACCTCCCGAGGTAGCCAAGCCGGAAGACCCCAAGCCCGACGAGACCAAGCCCGCAGAAAGCAAGCCCGCGGAGTCCAAGCAGAACCCCAAGCCTGAGGGCTCAAAGCCGACCAAGGCCGTTGCGGCTTCAATCACGAAAGCCAAGACTACCGGCGTGCTCGCGGCAACCGGCGACACCTCGGGTGCGGCCATCGTGGCAACCGTCCTTGCGGGAACAGCCGCTATCGCCGCAGGCACCATGGCAGCCGCAAGCGCTCTTAGACGCCTCTGCGCACATGGCAGCTCCCGCGAAGGCCCCGAGTCCCAGCACCGTTTAACAACGCCACCGCCGAGCTCCCCTCCGGCGGTGGCGTTTTCCATATGCGTCCGCAGGGTATGCACGAGATTGTCTTTGGTCTAGCCCAACCTGCATGAGCCGGCGTGCGACAATGGGGGCCGTCGATATCACAACGCCGAGAGAAGCCCGTCATGGAAGCGCATCAAAAGCAGATAACCGTTCATGCACAGCATGCCGAAAGCGCACCAGTCATCTATCTTCCCGTGGTCATGGGCGACGGCACGGAGGTTTATGAACGCTGCCGAGAGCTCAACTGCCCGCCCTTCACGCTTGTCGGCATTGGCAGCCTCAACTGGAATCGCGAGCTGAGCCCCTGGGGATGCGACGGAACCGTGCGCGATGCCGAGCCCTTTGGCGGTCAGGCATCCGGATTTCTCGATGAGCTGTTGAACTGGATAATCCCAGAGGCCGAGTCGTCGCTTCCTCAGCCGCCCACCTGGCGCGGCATTGCCGGCTACTCGCTCGCGGGCCTCTTCGCGCTCTGGTCCCTCTGGCAAACCGACGCCTTTAGCCGCGCCGCAAGCGCATCGGGGTCGTTGTGGTTTCCCGACTTTGTCGATCGCGCCAGCACGGCCCCTTTTGCCGGCAACCCACAGGCCGTCTATCTGTCACTCGGCAAAAAGGAAACCAAGACGCCCAACCGCATGATGCGGCACGTACTCGACGATACGCGCGCGATGGAAGAGCTGTTTATCGAGCGTGACATTCCAACAATGCTGGAGCTCAACCCCGGCAATCACTTTGCCCAAACTGACCTGCGCATGGCGCGCGGCATCCACTGGATACTGACGCATTAAAAATGGCGTCCACGCGTACATACGCATGGACGCCATTTTTAATTTGGCTGAACGCAGCTACTATTCAGCAGTCTCCTCAAGCTCGGAAGTATCGAACTCAAAGTCATTACCTGGCAGGATGGCGTTGAGCACAATGCCCACCAGCGAGCCCACGGCAAGGCCCGAAAGCGAAATCGTCACGCCGCCCAGCTCCAGCACGATGGCACCGGCGGTACTGTAGGCAATGCCGAGCGAAAGCACGAGCACCAGAGCCGCCACCAGCACGTTGCGGTTGTTCTGGAAATCAACCTGGTTCTCGATGAGGTTACGCACGCCAACGGCGCTGATCATGCCGTAGAGCACGAGCGACACACCGCCGATAACGCACGCCGGCATGGCGGCAATCACCGCAGCAAACTTGGGGCAGAACGAAAGCACAATGGCGCAGCAGGCGGCAATGCGAATCACACGCGGGTCGAACACACGCGTCAAGGCAAGCACGCCGGTGTTCTCGCCATACGTCGTATTGGCGGGGGCGCCAAAGAGCGATGCCAAGATGGTCGCCAGGCCATCGCCGAGCAGGGTACGGTGCAGACCGGGATCGGCAATGTAATTGCGTTCGCAGGTAGAGCCAATGGCGGAGATATCGCCGATATGCTCGATCATAGTTGCAAAGGCCAGCGGCATGATGGTGATGATGGCCGTCGTGGCAAGACCGCTATCGAACTGCGGTCCAAAGAGCGCAAACACGGTGTTGTCCCACACGACGGGCAAGCCAACCCAGGGGGCGGCTGCGACGCCAGAGAAGTCGACCTCGCCCAGCGCGGCCGCAACGGCATAGCTCATCACAACGCCCAGCAAAATCGGCACGATCTTGACCATGCCGCGCCCCCAAATATTGCAGATGACGATCACGGCCACAGCGACAACGGCAACAAGCCAATTGGTCTGGCAGTTGGCGATAGCAGAGCTTGCCAAGATCAGGCCGATGGAAATGACGATGGGACCGGTCACCACCGGCGGGAAGAAGCGCATGACGCGCTTGGCGCCAAAGGCGCGGAACAGCGCTGCCAGCACCGGATAGAGCAGGCCGGCGCAGGCAACGCCCAGACAAGCGTAGGGCAAAAGCTCGGCCTCGCCGTTGGGTGCAATGGCGGCATAACCCGCGATAAAGGCAAACGACGAGCCCAGGAACGCGGGCACCTTACCGCGCGATAGAAAATGAAACAGCAGTGTGCCGATGCCGGCGAACAGAAGCGTCGTCGAAACGGAAAGGCCGGTGAGCACGGGCACGAGCACCGTGGCTCCGAACATCGCAAACATGTGTTGCAAACCCAACACGAACATGCGCGGGCGGCCGAGCGACGATGCATCGTAGATGGCATCGGTGACGGCGGGCGTCGAGGATTGGGACATGGAAGTCCTTTCGAATGGAAGGGCGATCAGGCATATCGGATAGCCTGCCCGAACGATACGATCCGAACCATTGTACGCGATATGCAGTACCTCGCACGCGCCGCCACCTGCAAACGCTAGCGCTATTTCCAAACGCGCTCGGCAATACGCCTGACCAGCGCAATCTTTGCCCACTGCTCGTCCTCGGTCAGCTTATTGCCAATCTCGCAGCTGGCAAAGCCACACTGCGGAGACAGATACAGGTTCTCGAGCGGCACGTACTTTGCCGCCTCGCGGATGCGCTCGACGATAACATCCTCGTTCTCGAGCTCTGCCGCCTTGGTGGTCACCAAGCCCAGCACGACCTTCTTGCCGGGAGCAACGTACTTGAGCGGCTCAAAACCACCGGCGCGGGGCGTGTCGAACTCCAGATAGAACGCGTCAACGTCCTCATGCGCAAACAGGTACGGCGCGATGGGGTCGTAGCCGCCCTCAAAAGCGTAGGTGGAGTGGTAGTTGCCGCGGCATACATGCGTGTTGATAACCAGATCGTCGGGCTTGCCCTCGATGGCGGCATTGTTGAGCGCCACGCCCAGCTCGCTTACCTTTTGCAGGTCGACCGGGCTCATGCCGGTTTTGGCAACAAAATCGGTATCGCAGTAGATGCCCCAGGTGCAGTCATCAAACTGGATGTTGCGGCAGCCCGCGGCATACAGGTCAGCAATCACGGTGCGGTATGCTGCGGCAATGGCATCGACGAGCTCTTCGTCGGTCTTGTAGACGGCGTGCAGACTCTCCTGCTGGCCATCGCAGCGGTCGAGTGTGACTTCGGAGAACGTCTGGATCGGCGCCGGAATGGTCTGGCGCGCGACCTGGCCCTCTCCCTCGAGCGACTTGATAAATTTGAAGTGCTCGACGAACGGATGATTCTCGCCGCTAATGGGACCGGTTACCACGGCGGTGTCGGCGGTAGTCTCCTCATCGTGGAACATGTAGCCCGTGCGCGAGGCGCGGCGCTCAATGCCGTTGAGGCCCCACATAAAATCGAGGTGCCAGTAGCTGCGGCGGAACTCGCCATCGGTAATCACCTGCAGGCCGGCAGCCTTCTGCTTGGCCACTAAGTCGCGGATGGCCTCGTCCTCGACGGCCTTAAGGCCGGAAGCGTCGAGTTTACCCGCGACATAGGCGGCACGGGCGTCCTTTACAGCCTGCGGACGAAGAAAGCTGCCGACGATATCGGCGCGAAACGGCGCGTTCGGTTGAATCGAAGTGCTCATAGATATCTCCCTTTGCATTGGTTGCTTTACTGGGACAGAGTATGAGCGCTCATATGACCATCGTAAAATATACGTTTATAACAGTTTGATATAGATGCTTCCTATATCAGTCTGGATTGCCATAAAGAGACTTGAACCGTGCGGAGCACAGCACCCTAGATATGCTGACGAATCGCGTCGATATAGGCCCGACCGTAGCGCGTAAGTGTCGTGTTCTTGCGCGTGATGATGCCGATCTCCATGTACTCGTCTACATCGAGCGGAATGGAGATAATGCCGGGGCCGTTAAGTTCATGGCTGATCACGCCCGAACAAACCGTGTAGCCGTTAAGGCCCATGGCCAGATTGAACAACGTCGCACGGTCGCGCACGCGGATATTCTTGCGACGCTCAAAGGTCGAGGTCAGTTCCTCGGAATAATAAAACGAGTTATAGCTGCCCTGCTCATAGGACAGGAACGGGTAGTCCTCGAGATCTTCGAGCGTCACGCTGGCGTGGTCCGCCAGCGGATGGTCGGCGCACACAAAGACATGCGGCGTAGCGCAGAAGAGTCCTTCGAATACGAGCTCGTTGGCCGCCAGCATGCGCTCGATGACCTCGCGATTGTGCTCCGACAGATACAGGATGCCGAGCTCGCTTTTCATATGCGCGACGTCCTCGATAATCTCGTGGGTCTGCTCCTCGCGCAGGGTAAAGTCGTAGCGCGCGGCATCGAACTCGCGGATCACATCGACAAATGCATTAACGGCAAAGGAATAATGCTGGCAGCTCACACTAAAGTGCGGCACCTGCTCGGACGTGCCTTTGTACTTGCCCTCGAGCAGGTCGGCCTGGTCGAGCACCTGGCGCGCGTAGCCCAAGAAGGTCTCGCCTTCCTCGGACACAATGACGCCCTTGTTGGTGCGCTCAAAGATGTGTACACCCATCTCGTTTTCGAGATCGCGAATTGACGCGGTAATCGAAGGCTGCGACACAAAGAGCCGGCGCGAGGCCTCGGTGATGCTGCCGCATTCGGCAACTTTGACGACATATCTGAGCTGCTGGAGCTTCATGGCTTTCTCCCTAGACGTTCGTGACGTCGAAACCCGTCGCGTCCATCTGACGCATAAACGACGGCATCTCCCCCGTCGCGGCGCAGGCGGCAATCTGATGCAGAGCCCCGGCAACCGCATCATCTGCCGCAGCGCCGATATGCCAGCGCGCGGCAGCCGTGACGGCCTCGTTGGCATTGGCGACTGCAACGGAATTGGAAACGGCATCGATCATGGGCAAATCATTATCGGAATCGCCGAATACGGCCACCTCGTCGGGCGTCAGGCCCAAAGCGCGCGCCAGCTCCAGCGCAGCACAGCCCTTGTCCCAGCCGGTCGGAAGAACGTCGAACAGGCGCACGCGGTTGTTGGGAAACACGAGCGAGAGCTCCGGCACCTCGGCGGCAACACGCTCGCGCAGCTCGGCGAGCTCCTCGCGCGAACGGGCACTCCAGATATTCGCCTTGTATACCGGGGCATCGTCAACGACAGGGCGACAGGGAGCCTCTTCGCCCTTGAGCCACGCGTTGCCGCCTGACTCCATGGCGCGACGCACACGCTCGGGATCGCTTGTCACGCAATAGGCGTCGTTGTCCCAAAAGTCATCACCCAGACGGTAGACCTTCAAATAGGTATCGTCGGTCTCTTGCTCCAGGTAGTCGGCCAGGCGCATAAGGGCATCGTTATCAGTTGCGCGCGAGGCAACCGCCTCGCCATCGACAAACATCACCTGGCCGTTGCAAAACGCACCGGTCGAGAAGCACTCGGAGCGATTGCGGAACATCCAGCTCATCGCGGACGGCTGGCGACCCGAAACCGGGCCAAAATGCAGGCCCGCCGCCTGCATGGCATGAATGCCCTCGATGGCGCGGGCGCTGGCGCCATCGTGTCCAGCAGGAATCAGCGTATCGTCCATATCGGTCAGCACAAGTTTGATCATAGAGTCCCCCGTCATTTTCACCGTATCCATTGTAACGACCTGTCAATAAGGGACAGGCATATTTGGCAGGTTTTATCTGGGGAAACGCAAAGTCCCAGTTGTTACCTGCCAAAATAAACCTGTCCCCTTTTGGCAGGTGCGCTAGTATAGGGAACAACAGATTCGATGCGGGAGTGCCGGCGGTGCAAACCACAAGGCTGAGAGGGCAATGGGCCCAATCCTTTGAACCTGTCAGTTAATGCTGGCGTAGGGAGCATGCCGCCTTTACAGGGGCGCTGTCTATGCACAGCGCCCCTTTTCTATGCCAAGGAGGCATGTGCAGTGATTGATTCGGAACAGCTTAAGCAAAATGTGGTTAAGGCCGTGGATGAGATTCGTGCCACCAATCCGATGGCCGGTTCCATCACCAACACGGTGACGATCGACTTTGTCGCCAACGCACAGCTCGCCGTGGGCGGTTCGGCCGCCATGGTCTATCTGCCAGACGAGGGCGAGGCACTCGTTGCCGGCGGCGGTGCCATCTATCTCAACATGGGCACGCTCTTCCCCATCTACGAGCAGACGATTCCCCGCGCGGCCAAGGCGGCACACGACGCCGGCAAGCCCTGGGTGCTCGACCCGGTGGGCCTGGGCATCGGCAGCCTGCGCACCCAGCTGGTAAACGAGCTCAAGCAGTACAAGCCCGCCATCGTGCGCGGCAACGCCTCCGAGATCATCGCGCTTGCCGGCCTGTGGGGTCTTGAGGGCGAGGCAGCCGATCTGAGCCGCGTGCGCGGTGTCGATACCACCGACACGGTCGATGCCGCCCGCGATGCCGCCGTGGCGCTCGCCCGCCACACTGGCGGCGCCGTAGTGGTCTCGGGCGAAGTCGACCTAATCACCGACGGCACAACCGTGGCCAAGTCCCACGGCGGCAGCCCGCTCATGTCCAAGATCACCGGTTGTGGCTGCTCGCAGGGCGGCGTCCTGGCTGTGTACGCCTGCGCTGCCGATCCGTTTACGGCAGCCATCTGTGGCACCGCCGTCTACAACGTTGCCGGCACGCGTGCCGCCGCTGTCGCCGATGCCCCGGCAAGCTTTAAGGTCGCCTTTATCGATGAGCTCTACCGCGCGACCGCCCAAGACATCGCCGATAACCAACTCGAGCTCGAGGAGGCATAAGCCATGTCCGAGCCCGCAACCAATGCCGACATGAACACGCTCGTCGCCGTGGCCATCGCCCCGTGCGGCACCGGCGATGAGCTGTCCGCCGAGGTCGCCGAGGTCGTGCGCGTCATTCGCGAGAGCGGCCTTCCCAACCGCACCACCTCGATGTTCACCGAGATCGAGGGCGACTGGGACGAGGTCATGCAGGTCGTGCGCGACGCAACCTTTGTGCTGGCGAGCAAGGGCATCCGCACCGAAGTCGTGCTCAAAGCCGATATTCGACCCGGATTTACCGACACCATGACCGGCAAACTCAAGCGCATGGAAGCACAGATCAAAAAGCAGGAGGAAGCACAATGAGCATCCGCGACAACCTTGATATCTCGGCCTATCTGGTACTCGGCCCCGAAAACACCCTCGGACGCCCCGTGGGCGATGTGGTGGCCCAGGCACTCGACGCCGGCTTTA
>CAUAGV010000062.1 GCA_958428675.1 uncultured Collinsella sp. | reverse complement strand
AAAGCTCAACGTGCAAAAGGCCGGCTGGCTCAACCAGAAGAACGCCATCGACCACGTGCAGGAGCTCAAGGGGCAGCTCGACGAGGCCAGAAGCGAAGAGGAGCGCGCGACGCGCAACGGCGACCTGGGCCGTGCGTCCGAGCTGCGCTACTCCGTGATTCCGGGTTTGCAGCAGCAGATTCAGGATTCCGAGGCTGCGCTCGAGGCACAAAATCAGCAGGACGGCGAGGGCCTCAACGAGCAGGTGACCTCCGACGAGATCGCCGAGGTCGTGAGCGCCTGGACCGGCGTGCCCGTATCCAAGATGATGCAGGGCGAGCTCGACAAGCTCAAGGGCTTGGAGGGTGAGCTGCATAAGCGCGTCATCGGTCAGGACGAGGCCGTCTCCGCCGTCGCCGCAGCTGTGCGCCGCAGCCGCGCGGGCCTCTCCGATCCGGACAAGCCCATCGGCAGCTTCTTCTTCTTGGGCCCCACCGGCGTGGGCAAGACCGAGCTCGCCAAGGCGCTGGCCGAGTGCCTGTTCGACGACGAGCGCGCACTTGTGCGTATCGACATGTCCGAGTACATGGAGAAGTTCAGCGTCCAGCGTCTGATCGGTGCGCCCCCGGGATACGTGGGTTACGACGAGGGCGGTCAGCTGACCGAGGCTGTGCGCCGTCGTCCGTACTCCGTGATCTTGCTCGACGAGATGGAGAAGGCTCATCCGGATGTCTTCAACGTGCTGCTGCAGGTGCTCGACGACGGTCGTCTGACCGACGGCCAGGGTCGTCAGGTGTCCTTCAAGAACACGATCATCATCATGACATCTAACGTGGGCTCCAAGGCTATCGCCGAGCTTTCCGGTAAGGACGAGGAGGAGATGCGCCATCAGGTTGACGCGGCCATGGCTCAGACCTTCCGCCCCGAGTTCCTCAACCGTATCGACGATATCGTGGTGTTCCATCCGCTCGGCATGGCGCAGATTGAAAAGATCGTCGACATCCAGCTCGCCGACGTCCGCGCGCGTCTGGCTAAGGAGCGCATGACGCTTGCCATCACCCCGGCGGCCAAGCAGATGCTCGCCGTGGGCGGCCTGGACCCGGTCTTTGGCGCCCGTCCGCTCAAGCGTCTGGTTCAGCGCGAGGTCGTGGATGCCATCGCCGCCGCTATCATCGACGGCAGGGTGCGCGAGGGAGATCAGGTGACGGTCGATGCCGACAAGGACGGCGGTTTTACCGTCGTGTGTGACAACACGCCGGCAGCCACCTACGAGGTCCCCGACGCCGAGTAGATTTTGGGCCATGCCTTAAAATCTGCCAGTCGTCTCTAAACGCCAAGGGCGGCGGATCCAATGGGGTCCGCCGCCCTTTTTCGTGCGACAATCGATAATGCTGAACGGATGCGATGCAAGGAGCTATGCAGATGAAAGACGAGATCAAGACAAGCGCGCCGGCGACCGATGCCGCACCCGCCGCACCCAAGCCTGCGCCTAAACCGGCACCCAAGCCGCGCGACCCCTACATTCGTGCCGAGAACGAGGACGACGACGGCTACGATCCCTACAGCGATCGCCGCCCCGAGCGCGAGCCCCTCTTCGAAGCCGACCCCTGGCGCTAAGTAGCTCATTTGGGACGGGGCTTTTTTAGCTACTTTTGCCCCCTCCCGCCTGCCTGATGATTTTTCTGGGACGGGGATTTAATAATCATTCGGTACAAGATGATTATTAAATCCCCGTCCCAGAAAAATCATTCTCTCGAGCTTGGTGGCTCCTCAGCCGTTCGACATCCTCCGGGAGACCAGTAACAGAAACATTTGCTTACCAATTAATCAAGATACGCATAAATCTTGCTCTCCTGCTAATCAAGAATCGATATAATCTTGATTAGCATATAAGCAAGATTGGAGAATCATGGCATTCAACGACTTGGTGGCCCAGAAAATAAAGGACTTTGAGCAACAAGGAGTTCCACAGGTCTTTGAGCGCGACCTTGATCTGGGAAACCCGCAGGAACCCAAGCGCGACAACATCGTAAATGTGATTGTGGGAGCCCGTCGTTGTGGAAAGACGTATCGCCTGTATCAGGAGATGCAGCGGCTTCAGGGTCAAGGTATCGACCTTGACCGGATGCTTTATTTCAATTGTGAGGATGAGCGCTTGCGTCCGTATGAGCCGTCGCTGCTAGCGGACGTGCTCGATACATTCTATGCGCTATATCCTGCTGCTCGAACCGAGGGTGCCTACATTTTCTTCGATGAAATCCAGGAAATTCCCGAATGGGGTGCGTTTCTGCGGCGTGTGGTCGATACGGAGAAAGCGACCGTCTACGTGACGGGATCTTCTTCTAAGATGCTGTCCTCGGAACTTAAGAGCGAGTTCAGGGGCCGCTCTCTTGTGCGAGAGCTGTTTCCGTTGAGTTTTTCGGAATACGTCCGATATAAGACGGGGAGCGTTCCTGAGCCGGATGCACCCTTTTCATCGAGCGATGCAGCACTGCTTCGACATCATCTGATCGGATATCTTGAGCGAGGGGGATTCATCGCGACGCTAGAGCAGACGCCCTCGGATGCGATTCAGCTGCTACAGGAATATGCGTCGCGAACGGTCGCCATGGACGTCGTTGAGCGCTACGACATCAAGAACCCTCGTTTGGTTTCACTGTTCCTGACGCGGTGTATGGCATCTTCGGCACGAGAGCTGTCAGTGAACAAGGTGTACAACGAGTTCAAAAGTAGGCAGATACCCGTCAGTCGTAATTCGCTCGGCGACTTACTTGAGTATTACGAGGACGCCTACCTGTTGTTTTCGGTGCCGGAGTTCACGCGCTCACTTGCAAATAATGCGCGGTCCGCATCTAAAGTCTACGCTGTCGATCCTGCGATGTTCGGAGCATTCTCTCCCGCATCGGCATTTGATCAGGGTCAGAGGCTCGAGACTGCGGTGTTCAATGCGCTCAGAAGAAGGACTCCAGCCGTGCGGTCCGGTTCGGTCTGCCGCCTGCTGATCAAAGAGAAGAATAAAAGCCATGAGGTGGACTTTGTGGCCGGGGATGCGCTTCTTATGCAGGCTTATGGCCTGATTCAGGTGAGTACGGATATGGCAAGCGAGAAAACGCGCGAGCGCGAAATTGCCGCGCTTGATGCCTCGATGGCCCAATTCGATCTTGGTGAGTCGACAATCGTTACCATGGATGAGCAGGCCGATATTCCATGTGAGCGCGGTGTGGTACACGTTGTGCCCGCATGGAAGTGGCTTCTTGCCTAATCATTTATTGATCTGTGGTAGCTAATTTGGGACGGGGGCTTTTTAGCTACCCTCTGCTCTGCCCAACAGCAAAGTCGAAACAACATCAAGGGTAGCTAAAAAAGCCCCGTCCCAAATTAGCTACCCTGGGTGCTGTGGTCCGCTAGTCCTGGGCTTTGATGCTCGGCAGGAGAATCTGGGCGAGGTAGTCGGTCTCAAGTTTGGTCGCGGCGTCGGCTTTGCCGTCTTTGCCGACCAGTACGTTCTTGATCTGGCTATACGTATAGCGGTTGCCGGTCGTAAGCTCGACAAGCTCAATGGCCGTGTCCATGGGGTAGGTTGACACGGGATTCTGCGTCCGTCCGTTGATGGTCTGGGGCACCACGTACGGATAGATGGGGCCGCTGGCGTAGACGGTATAACCGTTGCCTAGGTTGGCCGCACCCAAAACCGTATCGCCCTCATCGGGCGTAAAGCTCTCGCCCTCGCGCACCGCGACGAGCGTCACAATCGGCGTATCGCTGTCGCCGGCAAGATAGATGCATAGCGTGCTGCCATTTTGCCAAGTCTCGACCTTGCCGTACCACTCGACGGGGATATCGAGCTGGTAGAGGTCGGTTGCCTTGTGACGGGCGTCGGCATCACGGGCCGCCTGTGCCTTTTGCGCGCTCACGGCATTGACGGCGGCGTCGCGCCGCGCGGTTGCCGCCTGCTGGAGCACCTTGGCGGTGGCGGCGGAGCTCGCGCCTCCCTCCTCGGCATATTTGGCGGCGGCATCGATCTGGTCGTCGGTTACCGTGTCGGCCGAAGGCACCTTGAGCTTAAAGGCGGCCTGGCTGCTTAGGTCCTGTCCGTCGCTCTTGATCGTGACCTGCGCCTTGGTGGTCGGGACGGTATAGATGGTGCCGTCGGACGCGATGGGGGAGGCAGCGATGGAGAGCGTGTAGTCACCGGGTAGCAGTTTGATGCCACGGCCGTGCTCGTCAACATAGAGTGTTTCGCTCACGGAGGATCCGTCAGAATCCTGGCCACTCACTTGTACGGGAATCTTGGAGCCGGCGGAACAGTCGAGCC
Source organism: uncultured Collinsella sp. (assembly GCA_958428675.1). GTDB lineage: Bacteria > Actinomycetota > Coriobacteriia > Coriobacteriales > Coriobacteriaceae > Collinsella. Next base: position 4,677 of record CAUAGV010000062.1, on the reverse strand, counting down.
CCGCGGCATGTACGCCAATCTGCACCGACATCATCGTGTGGGCATTGGCGGCGACAGCGGCAGCCTGCTCTTGCTGATATCCGTTCCAGACAGCATAGCCTGCACCGCCGGCGACAAGCGCAACGGCCACAGCGCCGGCAACCATCAGATTGCGGCGCTTGGGCGACATCTTACGATGACGAACCTCGGCCTCGCGTGCCGAGGGAACGGACGGCAGGGGAATATCGCCCATGGCGATGGTCTCGTCCACGGCTGGTGCGGAACCCAGGCCAGGAAGCTCGCGGGTCAGCGAATCCTCGGCCGGCAAGCTGTCGAGCAAGACGGTTTCCTCGCCCGTGTCGGATTCGGGCTGATTGCCGGCCTCGCTTTCGGTGTCTTCGTGACCTGCCTCGTCTTCGGTGGGCGCGGCGCCATCGTCTTTTGCATCCTGATCATCGAGCTGCGCCTCGATTTCCGGCTCATCCTGCACATTAACGCTCGAATCGTCAAACGTAATCTCGGCCAGCGCGATCTGGTCTAGACTCTCCAGGGCCTCGGCACACGCTTCTGCATCTTGGACCGCATCCTCTTGGCCCATCGTCTCATCTTTCATATATCCCCCAAGCTCAATATCGGGACAACAATGTACCCAAAATTGGGGTCACATAGGGCTGTCAGGCGGTTGGAAATCTGATTTTATCTGTGCGAGAGGTTTTGAATGTGTGCGCGAATGGAATATGCGCGTGAATGCGCGCAACAACAAAAAGCCCCGGAAAGCGGGCGAATCGCTTTCCGGGGCTGCGCATGACGCGCGATTGCGGCATCGGCTAAGTTTGCCTACATCCAAATGTGGACGGGATAAATATGTTATTCGGCGTGTGCGTAATCCACCTTGGCGCGGCGAGCGGTAGCCTTCTCCCAATCGCTGGTGCCCTCAAAGACATCCTGCTTGTAGGGATTGCGGCCGAGCTTCTTGGCGCGGTAGGCGATGTAGATGATCGCGGCGACGTTGGCGATCAGCGCGGCGATGGAGACCGCGGTGGCGGCGCCGGGGTCGAGTGTGGAGTGGGTCACAAAGATGGACTCCTCCTGGAAGTAGGGGAACACCTGGGCAAACATGCACCAAATAGCAAGCGTAAAGGCGCGGTTCTGGATCCAGCCGCCCTTGTTCCAGATAAAGGCGGCGACGGTGGGCGCCAGCAGCAGCGCAAAGCCGCAGAACCAGGAGTGGGTGGGCAGGCAGTTGTAGGTGTAGCAGAAGTTCCAGATGTCGTAGGCGATGATGTAGACCCAGGTCATGTCGGGCCACAGCATGTCGGTCTTGTCCTCGGAGGCGTAGACGCTCCACCAACCGGTCATGCAGAAGATGTTGATGATTCCGGCGATGCCGTTGAACACGTTATTCCAACCGGCGAGCTGCGTGGCGCCCTCGGAGGTGACCCAAGTGGACTGGCCCAGGACAAAGAAGTGATAGGCGCTCTCGAAGTCGGACACGACGGCGATCATGATGTTGATGGCGACGATCACAAACGGCCATGCGCGGAACCAGTGCGCCTTGCCGATCTTGCCCCACTGATACTTAATGGCGATGAAGCCCCAGCAACCGGCAAGCGCCGCGTATACCTTGGCGTAGTGGAACCAGCTGTTCTGGTACACATGGGTGGGGTTGGTGAGCGCCCACTCGGCGCCCTGCGAAACGCCGACGGCGATGGCGACGCAGTAGATGGTCATGGCCAGCGGAGCCACGCCAAAGATGATGGCCGCGCCCAGCTTGGTGCGGCGGCCGACCTCGTTGAGCACGATCAGGCCAATAAAGACCATGGCCCAGCCGGCCCAGTGGATAAGGGTATCGCTACCCCAAACATCGAACAGCATGCTGCTCTCCTTTCACACGCCCGCGGCCCCTCTTCTGATCGCGGGCAGTTTGGCCAAATGTCGTCAGTCCTGGGGCTTGCGCTCCGGATACTTGGCGGTATAGCCCTCGATGTGGAGTGTCGAGGCGATGATTTCCTTGACCGTCTCGTCGGGCACATCGGGGTGCGTGCGGATATACATCAACAACCCCATGATGAGGGTGTAGAACGTCTCGTAGACATGGTCGATGCGTAGCTCATGATGGGCGACAAAATCCACCACGGTGGTGTCGCAGATATACTGCGCCACACGCTGGACCACGTTGTGCAAAAAGCCGCCGTAGAGCGCGCCGCTGCTTGAGGTGAGCGTACTCGGCAGCTCGTGGCCGCTGGCGACCAGGCGCTTAAAGAGCGGGGCGACGGTGTCGAGTGCGCCTTCGATGTCGCCAACCGTGCGGCCGGCGTTCCACTGCTCGAGTTCGGAGATAAAACCGTCGATTGCCTCGTCCATGACGGCGGTGACAGCGGCGTCCATCTCGGCGAAGTAGTGGTAGAACAGCGAGCGCGTGCAGCCGGCTCGCTTGGTCACGGCCGAGACGGATAGATGCGACACGCCCAGCTCGGAGCTTACGGTGCGCACGGCATCGAGAATCTCGCGACGGCGTTCGTCGCCCGTCAGGCGCTTTGCCGCGCTATCGGACGCAAGAGTGGCGTCGGCCACAGGGATATCTGCGTACGTGTTGCCCATGTTCTGCCGCCTTTCATCCTCTTTTGCCGGACCGTTCGCCTAACAGTCTTGAATATTGTTGACGGTTCGTCAATACTATTTTTGACACAATGTCAACAATGGCGGGTGAACGGCATGGGGGCATGCCCGGCCTGCAAAAAAAGAGGGGCGCTGCGGCCTCGTCGGGCTGCGGCAAGAGAAGGGACAACCATGATTCTCAACGGACCGGGGATTAGCTACACCGAGCCCGATATCGGCGCGGAGTTTGTGCCGCCGCTGCCGGAGCATCCGCGCGAGGCAATCGTCAAGCTATGCGAGCACTGCACCAACCGTCTGCTGCATCGCGACGAACTGCTGGGCTACGAGTACTGGTCGTTTGCCGAGGCCGCAACCGACGAGCAGGCCGAAGTGCTCTGCAAGATGAAGATGCGCCGTCCCTATACGCTGCCCGAGATGGTCAAGCTCACCGGCATGCCCGAAGCCGATATCGAGAAGATGCTCGACGACATGAGCTACACGGGTCTGCTTGAGTACAACTGGGAAAACCCCGAGCGCGCCAAGCAGTGGGTGCTGCCCATGCTGGTGCCGGGTTCCGCCGAGTTCCTCAACATGCGCGTGAGCCAGCTCGAGGAGCATCCGGTCTATGCCAAGTTCTTTGAGCAGGCGTCCAAGGGACCGCTGTCCAAGGCCACGCCGATGGTGCCGCCCGGAGGCGCCGGTATCGGCATGCATGTCATTCCGGTCGAGAAGGCTATCGACGCCGTGAGCACCTCGGTGCCGATCGAGCATATCGAGCATTGGCTCGACAAATACGATGGCAAATATGCCGCTAGCACCTGCAGCTGCCGCGCGAGTCGTCGCGTGATGGGTGAGGGCTGCGCCGACGACCCGGCCGATTGGTGCATCGCCGTGGGCGATATGGCCGACTACGTGGTCGAGACCGATCGTGGCCATTACGTGACCCGCGACGAGGTTTACGACATCTTGCGCCAGGCCGAGGACAACGGCTTTGTGCACCAGATCACCAATATCGACGGCGAGAACAAGATCTTCGCCATCTGCAACTGCAACGTCAACGTGTGCTACGCCCTGCGCACCTCGCAACTGTTCAACACGCCCAACCTGTCGCGCTCGGCCTACGTCGCCAAGGTCGAGAAGGACAAGTGCGTGGCCTGCGGTCGCTGCGTTGAGGTGTGTCCGGCCGGCGCCACCAAACTGGGCCAGAAGCTCTGTAGCAAAAAGGCCGGCGGCCGCGTGCCCGAGTATCCGCGCCAGGAGCTGCCCGATGCCACCAAGTGGGACCACACCAAGTGGTCGCCCAACTACCGCAACGACAACCGCATCGAGACGCATGAGTCCGGCACCGCGCCCTGCAAGACGGCCTGCCCCGCGCACGTTGCCGTTCAGGGCTATTTGAAGCTCGCGGCGCAGGGCCGCTATGACGAGGCGTTGGCGCTCATCAAGCGCGAGAACCCGCTGCCCGCTATCTGCGGCCGTGTGTGCAACCGCCGCTGTGAGGATGCCTGCACCCGCGGCCGTGTGGACGCCGCCGTGGCTATCGACGAGGTCAAGAAGTTTATCGCCCAGCGCGATCTGGATGCCGCGACCCGCTATGTCCCACCTGTGGTGACTCCGACGCGTGCCGGCGGCTTCGATCAGAAGATCGCTATCATCGGTGCCGGTCCGGCCGGCCTGTCTTGCGCCTTCTATCTGGCCGAGAAGGGCTACAAGCCCGTCGTGTTCGAGAAGAACGAGCGTCCGGGCGGCATGCTCACCTACGGCATTCCCAGCTTTAAGCTGCAGAAGGATGTTATCGAGGCCGAGGTTGAGGTCATTCGCCTGATGGGTGCCGAGTTCCGCTATGGCGTGGAAGTCGGTCGCGACGTGACGCTCGACGAGCTGCGCGCGCAGGGCTTTAAGGCCTTCTACGTTGCCATTGGTTGCCAGGGCGGCCGCCTTGCCAGTATTCCGGGCGAGGATGCCGAGGATGTGACCGTGGCCGTCGACTTCTTGCGCGAGGTTAACAGTGGCAAGATCGATGCACTGCCCGGCCGCACCATCGTGGTGGGCGGCGGCAACGTGGCTATCGACGTTGCCCGCAACGCCTGCCGTCTGGGC
>CAUAGV010000061.1 GCA_958428675.1 uncultured Collinsella sp. | reverse complement strand
CGTTTTTGGCCGTCGTTGCCATGGGCGACCTGGGCTCGGGCCTGGTCGTGCTGGTTTCGGGCGCCATCGTCATCTGTATGAGCGGTGCACGCCGCGAATGGGTGCTGTCGACCCTGGCCCTGCTCGTGGGCCTGGTGGCCCTCGTCCTGGCGCTCGATTCGGTCTTTGACTCGTTGCTTGGCCACGATGTGCTCATCAAGCAGTATCAGATGAACCGTCTGACGGTCTTTATCGACCCCGATAATGCCGATTCGGACGATGCGTACAATCTGCAGCAGTCGTTGATCGCGGTCGGCTCGGGCGGTTTCTTTGGTAAGGGCCTGGGGCATGCGACGCAGTCGGCCGGCGGCTTTCTGCCTGAGTTCCACACCGACTTCGTCTTCGCCTTCCTTTCCGAGACCTTTGGTTTTTGCGGTTCCTTTTTTCTCTTGTGCCTCTACGTGCTGCTGATCTTTTCGACGATTCGCGTCGCCTTTAAGTGTGAGTCGCTGTTCCTGCGTCTGTCGTGCGTAGGTATCGTCGGCATGTGGGCATTCCAGACCTTCGAGAACATCGGCATGTGCATCGGCATGATGCCGATTACCGGTATTCCGCTACCGTTTATTAGCTTTGGTTCGTCTTCGATGATGATCCAACTGCTGACGGTGGGTATCGTACAATCCATATGGCGGCATCGTTCGGGCGCCGCGTAACCGCTGGAGGGGTTTGCTATGAAAATTCCCGTAGATAAGCTGACCCGCGCTTTTAAGATGGGCGCGTCCGTTAAGAAGGATTCCGATACGCCGGTGCGCGTCTCGGTCTATCTGGATTCGTCCGCCTCGCGCTTTCTGGCCGAGACGGTGCGTGACGCCTTTGTGCCGCAGACGACCTCGGGCATTGTGCGCGTCGAGCGTCTGGGGGAGGAGCGAATTGCTCCAAAGACCGATACCGATGTGGTACTGGTGCTCTCGTGTGGTTCCGACCGCTTGGAGAGTGCCGTGCAGGAGCTCGTGATCGCCGGTGCGCCCGTGTGCGTGCTTGCCGAGTCTGCTGTGGAGGTGCCGTTTATCGAGGAGTCCACGCCCATGCTCGGCGTGGTAGCGGCAACCGATAAGACGTATCTGCTCGAGACGCTTGCCCGCTGGATTCTCGATCGCACCGACAAGGAAACGGCCTTTGCGGCGAACTTTGCCTTCATGCGCATCGCGGCGGCCAATCGTATCATCACCTCGTGCGCGCTCACCAATATGGCGACCGGTGCGCTGGTGTTTTTGCCGGGCGCCGATTATCCCGTTATGGCGCTGGCGCAGGTGGGCATGCTCTTTGAGCTCGCTGCCGTCTTTGGACGCGGCATTAAGCCCGAGCGCTGCTACGAGGTCGCGGGCGTGCTTGCCGGCGGCTTGGTGATCCGCGCGGTCACCCGCGCGCTCGTCAAGCAGACGCCGCATATTGGGTTTGCCGTCAAGGCGCTCACTGCTGCCGCGGGCACCTATGGCATGGGCCGTGCGCTCGTTTCGCTCTACGAGCGCGATGTCGACTACAGCCGTGCCAACGAGGTGGTCACTGCCACGTTCTCCCGCGTTCGCAATCTGGTGACCACGGTCGCGGGCGCTACCCGTCCTATGGCGTCCTACCAAGACGCATCCGATCTCGCTGCTTAGGGGTTTTCCGTTGCGCGTTCCGTACCAAGATTGTTTTCATTTAATTGAGCCGTTGCTCGCCAAGGTCGAGAAGCCGAGTCGCTATATCGATCACGAGTGGGGCACGCTTTCCAAGGCCGATGCCGACTACCGTTGCTGCCTGATCTATCCGGATGTGTACGAGGTCGGTCTGCCCAACCAGGGTATCGCCATCCTCTACAACATCCTTAACCAGGCCGAGGGCATCTCCTGCGAACGTGGCTATGTGCCGTGGCCCGATATGGGTGATGCCATGCGCGAGGCAGGCATTCCGCTGCTCTCGCTCGAGGGTGCAGCGCCGGTCGCTTCGTTTGATATCGTCGGTTTGCATGTGCCGCACGAGATGGCGGTGACGAACTTCCTCGAGGCTCTCGACCTCGCTGGCATTCCGCTGTTAGCGGCTGACCGCACCGAGGACGACCCCATTATCATCGCCGGCGGCCCCTCGGTGTACAACCCCGAGCCGTACGCGGCCTTCTTCGATGCCATCCTCATCGGTGAGGGCGAGGAATCGCTGCTCGAGACCTGCCAGCTGCATCGCCGCCTGCGTGATGAAGGAGTCCCGCGCGCGCAGATTGTCGAGCAGCTTGCATCCATTGCCGGCAACTACGTGCCGTCGCTCTATGAGGTTCGTCACGACGAGCCCTGCTCGCCGCATGGCTACACCGTGCCGCGTGAAGGCAAGGATGCGCCGACCGTGGTCTACAAGCGCGTCGTTGAGGATTTCGGCGCCACGAATCCGCTGTCGCAGTCGTGCGTGCCCTATGCGCAGCTGGTTCACGACCGCCTGTCTATCGAGATCCTGCGCGGCTGCGCCCGCGGCTGTCGTTTTTGTCAGGCCGGCATGACGTATCGCCCAGTGCGCGAGCGCTCGGCCGACCAGATTGTCTCGTCGGTGATTCAGGGTCTGGAAAAGACTGGCTATGACGAGGTGTCGCTGACCTCGCTCTCCACGACCGACCACTCCTGCATTCGCGACGTGCTCGGCAGGCTCAACCGTCGCCTGGAGGATACGGGTATTCGCGTGTCTATTCCGTCGCAGCGCCTGGATTCGTTTGGCGTGGATATGGCCGAGTCGGTTGCCGGCGAAAAGAAGGGCGGCCTGACGTTCGCGCCCGAGGCCGGCAGCCAGCGCATGCGCGACATCATTAACAAGAACGTGACCGAGGAGGACCTGGACCGTGCGGCCAAGGCGGCCTTCGAGGCCGGCTGGAACCGCATGAAGCTCTACTTTATGATGGGCCTTCCCGGCGAGCGCGACGAGGACATCGTGGCCATCGCCAATCTGGCCGATCACGTGCTGGAGCTCGGTCGTTCCGTGGTGCCCAAGGCTCGTCGCGGCTCGATCTCGGTGTCGATCTCGGTTTCGGTCTTTATCCCCAAGGCTGCCACGCCGTTCCAGTGGTGCCCGCAGCTCGACTACGACGACGTCAAACGTCGCCAGAAGTTGCTTATCACGAGCGTTCGCAACCGTGCCGTCCGCGTGCATTACCACGATGCCGAGACCTCGCTCATCGAGGCCGCACTGTCCCGCGCCGGTCGTGACATGACGCCCGTCATCATCGACGCTTGGCGCTCGGGCTCTCGCTTTGACGCCTGGGTAGAGCATTTCTCGCTCGATAACTGGAAGGAGGCTGCTGCCAAAAACGGCATCGACCTCAATGAGCTCGTGCACCTGCCCTACGAGTTGGACTGGCGCCTGCCGTGGGAGCACGTGAGCCCCGGCTGCACACGCGGCTTTCTCGAGCGCGAGTACCGTCGCTCGCTCGAGGGCGTCACGACTCCCGACTGCACCCGCACGTCGTGCACCGGCTGCGGGATCTGCCCCACGCTCCACGCCAAGAATGTATTGATGGGTGATCGCGCATGAGTGAGCGCCTGACCGACAACCCCTCGCTCTTTAGGCTTCGTGTTCGCTATGGCAAGCGCGATCGCCTTAAGTACCTGGGCCATCTCGAAGTGATCCATACCATTGAGCGCATCGTGCGCCGTGCGGGACTTCCCTATGCCGTCACGCAGGGCTTCTCTCCGCACATGCGCGTGGGCTTCTCTTCGGCGCTACCGGTGGGTACGTCGTCGACATGTGAGTGGTATGACCTGTTTATGACCGAGTTCGTGGCGCTCGACGAGGCGTTTGGGCGCCTGGCTGCGGCGTCTCCGGCCGATCTGGCGCCCATCGAGGCGGCGTACATCGACGTGCGCACGCCGGCGTTGACGGCGCAGCTCACGCGCCTGTCGTATCGCATCGACCTGCATCTGGACCCCGAGGCGCCCGTAAGCGCCGACGAGGTGCATCGTGCGATCGACACGCTGCGCGCGGGCCATGGCATCGACTACGCGCGCGGAAAAAAGAGCAAGCGCTTGGATTTGGATCACACGCTCGTGGGCTATGAGCTCACGGCGGGGGAGCGCCCGGACCATTTGGTGCTCATGCTCGACACCCATGCCGACAACGAGGGCTCCATGCGTCCGGAAATTTTGCTTTCTGCTGCTGATGTTTTGTTGCAGGGCTTGACCCCGGGCGTGGATGCACCTATTGTTTCCACCGGTATGCAAGACCTCGTGACCATCTGCTCCTACGATGTCGAGCGTCAGAATCAAGCATGCGAGGACGACGAGGGCCGACTCGTCAGCCCCATACCTGTGCGAACTTGTGGATTTGCTCCACATACTCGTTGACGGGGTTATTTTCGCCTGCTACTATATTCGGCTGTTGCACTAACTGATGCATGAAGGGCAAGTAAACATGTACGCAATCGTTAACACGGGCGGCAAGCAGTACAAGGTCGCCACCGACGATGTCATCACCGTCGAGAAGATCGAGGGCAATGAGGGCGACAAGGTCACCCTGCCGGTTATCTTCCTCAACGATGGTAAGAAGATCGTCACCGATCCCGACAAGCTGGCCAAGGCCAAGGTTACCGCTCAGATCGTTGAGCAGTTCAAGGGCGAGAAGCAGCTGGTCTTCAAGTTCCACAAGCGTAAGCGCTATCGTCGTCTGAAGGGTCACCGTCAGCAGCTCACCAAGCTGAAGATCGTGAAGGTCCAGGCTACCTCCCGCGCCAAGAAGGCTGTCAAGGCAGAGGCTGAGGCTGTTGCCGAGGCTCCCGTCGCCGAGTAGATTACACTCGTAACGAAAGAGTAGGTATACACAATGGCACACAAAAAAGGACTCGGTTCCTCCCGTAATGGCCGTGACTCCCGCGGTCAGCGCCTTGGCACGAAGCGCTATGCCGGCCAGACGGTAACCACGGGCACGATTCTCGTCCGTCAGCACGGCACGCACATCCACCCGGGTGAGAACGTTGGCCGTGGTAAGGACGACACGCTGTTCGCGCTGGTCGACGGTACCGTTGAGTTCCACAAGGGTATCAAGCACAGGGTCAGCGTACGCCCGCTCGCGAACGCGTAATTCACCCTTCATAGAGCACATATGTGGGAGGCACTTGAGTTTTAGGATTCAAGGGTCTCCCTCTTTTTGTAGGAGGCGATTCTGTTGTCACAGTTCACCGATATCAGCCGCATTAACGTGTGCGGCGGCGACGGCGGAGCCGGATGCATGTCGTTTAGGCGCGAGGCATTTGTCCCCAAGGGCGGCCCCGATGGCGGCGACGGCGGTCGTGGCGGCAATGTCGTCATCCAGGCCGATGCTCAGCTGTCTTCGCTGATCGATTACCGCTTTAAGCATCACTTCCGCGCCGAGCGCGGCACGCACGGGCAGGGTGCCCGTCGTAACGGTAAGAGCGGCGAGGACCTGATTCTCAAGGTCCCTATGGGTACCGTGGTGCGCGAGCTCGATCCCGAGACGCAGACCCCGATGTTCGATATTGCCGACCTCGTTCACGATGGCGAGCGCGTTGTCGTGGCGCCCGGCGGTGCCGGCGGCCTGGGCAACACGCACTTTGTGACGTCGGTGCGCCGCGCGCCCGCGTTCGCTCAGCTGGGCGAGCCGGCCGAGGAACACTGGATCGAGCTCGAGATGAAGCTTATGGCCGATGCCGCGCTCGTGGGCTTCCCCTCGGTGGGTAAGTCATCGCTCATCGCGCGCATGAGTGCCGCCCGTCCCAAGATTGCCGACTACCCGTTTACCACGCTCGTACCGAACCTCGGCATGGTGCGTGCCGGCGAATATTCTTACGTCGTTGCCGACGTTCCCGGTCTCATCGAGGGTGCGAGCGAGGGCAAGGGCCTGGGCCATCAGTTCCTGCGCCACATCGAGCGCACGGCACTCATCATGCACGTCGTCGACATGACGGGTGGTTTTGAGGATCGCGATCCGGTTGAGGACTATCGCATCATCAACCGCGAGCTCGAGCAGTATGGCGCCGAGCTTTCGGAGCGTCCGCAGGTCGTCGTTGCCAACAAGTGCGACGCGCCGGGCACGGCCGACAAGATTGCCGACCTTAAGCGCGCAGCGCTCGACGATGGACATATGTTCTTTGCCGTGTCTGCCGTGACGGGCGCCGGCCTCAATACGCTGATGCTTGCCGTGGGCGAGCAGGTGGCTAAGCTGCGCGCCGAGTTGGCTGTCTCGGATGAGCCGGTCGTTCTGCGCGACGATGAGTGGGAGCGCCGTCGCCTGCAGCGTGAGAAGCGTTTCCGCATTGTCCAGGAAGAGCCCGGTGCCTTCCGCGTGGTCGGTCGTGCCATTGAGCGTATGGTCATCCAGACCGACTGGGAAAACGAGGAAGCCGTCATTTACCTGCAGCATAAGTTTGCGCGTATGGGTGTTGACGACGCGCTCGAGAAGGCCGGTTGCCGTGCGGGCGACGAGGTCCGCATTTGTCAGCGCGCCTTTGACTTTGAGGGCGCTGAGGACTTCTCGGAGTACGAAGAGCTCGAGGATGCTGGCGAGGACGTTGCCGTTGAAGCCATTGACGTGGCCGATGCTGCGGATGAGAGAGTCGAGGTTGTCGATGCGGCGGATGCCGCGGGCGATGCCGAGACCTCGGAGGGCGAGTAAGCCATGTTGCTGCGCGGTGGAATCGGTCTGCCCGAGCTGCCCATAAAAGAGGGCCAAGAGTTTCGGCTTGGCATTATGGGCGGCACCTTCGACCCGATTCATTACGGGCACCTGGTGACTGCCGAGCAGGCGCGCGAGTCGCTCGACTTGGACGCTGTGCTCTTTATGCCGGCCGGCTCTCCCGCCTTTAAACTCGACAAACCGGTGACGCCTGCCGAGGACCGTTATGCCATGACGGTCCTCGCCACCGCCGCGAATCCGGCTTTTTTGGCGAGCCGTTTCGAGATCGACCGTCCGGGCGTGACCTATACTGCCGATACGCTTCATGCCCTTCGCGACTTTTACCCGCCGCAGGTAAAGCTCTACTTTATTACGGGCGCCGACGCGATTATCGATATTGTGACCTGGCATGATGCCGAGCGAATCGCTGAGCTTGCTACCTTTATTGCGGCGACGCGACCGGGTTTTGATATCGATACGGCGCGTGCCCGAATCAAAGAGTCGGGGCTGCCGTTCGATGTGCGCTATATTCAGATTCCGGCGCTGGCGATCAGCTCGACGAACATTCGTAAGCGAGTTGCCCGCGGCATGAGCGTGCGCTATCTTACGAGCGAGTCTGTGCTCGGCTACATTCGCAAGCGCAGTTTGTATGTCGATCTGGGTCAAGAAGATTTTGAGTGATGGGGGCTACGTTGTCGGTAGAGGATCAGTTTGAGGGCGATGAGCGCGCGCTGCTCTAGCGCATTCAAGAGCTGCTCGATGTTCGCATGAAAGATAAGCGCAAGCGCTATGTGCATTCGCTGGGTGTTGCCGAGACCGCACTTCATCTGGCCGAGGTCTACGGCGTTGACCGCTTTGATGCCGCTGCCGCCGGCTTAATTCACGACTGGGACAAGGTTCTTTCCGATGACGAGCTCGTGGCCCGCGCGCTTCACTATGGCATCAAGGTTGCCGGCTCTCCGTCTGCCGCGACGCCGCTTTTACATGGCCCTGTTGCCGCCTATGAGCTTCCGCAGCTTTTTCCCGAGCTGTCGCCGGCCGTTTTCCAGGCCGTCGACCGTCACACCGTGGGTGCCTGCGACATGACGCCACTCGATATGGTGGTCTTTGTGGCCGATGCCATCGAGCCCAACCGCCACGGCGACTATGCCCATGCGCTGCGCAAGATGGTGGGGAAGTCCTCGCTCGACGAGTTGTTCTTCTCCTGTTTTGCGCAGGGTCTGGTCTATGTGATCCAGTCCGGGCGCTATCTTTATCCCACGGCTATTACGATTTACAACCATTATGCGCAGCTGCGCTAGCTCGGGTGTGTCTAGAAAGAGGTATTCCATGGCCGACGAGACCATGACTGACGAGCAGATTCTTGAAGGTGTGGAGCACAAGAGTTTCGTTGCCACGTCCGACCGCACCGCCGCCTCGCTGTCCGCGAGCGGTGTCGCCGCCGAGGATGTCGCCCGCGCCGCCGCGCAGGCCGCCTACGACAAGAAGGGCGAGGACGTGCAGGTACTCGCCCTGACCGAGCTTTCCGACGTGTGCGACTACTTTGTGCTTGCCACCGGTACCAACAACCGCCAGGTCGATTCGATCGTCGACGAGATCGAGGAGAAGGTCGCCGAGGCTTGCGGCGAGCATCCGTTCTCCATCGAGGGCCGTGAGCAGAAGACCTGGATGCTCATGGACTACGGCTCGGTCGTCGTCCACGTCTTCACTCCCGAAGCCCGCGACTTCTACCGCCTAGAAAAGCTCTGGGGTGACGCCCCCCAGCTCCCCCTTGACCTCCTCTAGTGGCTCATTTGATACGGGGTTTTTAGTTAGCCTCGCGCATTTTGCCGGGCAGTTGCGGTTTTCCGTACCTGCCCGGCTTTCTTTTTGCCCAAAGGCGGTTAATCGTTGAAGCGGGATTGGCGGCCGAAGGATAGGGCGGTGTCGCCGAACTTGTCTCGGACGGCGTCGATAGCAACCGAGAGGTCGCGTCGGTCGCTCGACTGGGCTCCGCGGTCGTCGACTTCGCAGAACAAGTCGGTCTGGATGCCGCCCTGATGGTCAAAGTCGCTCATGCCGATGCCTGCTAAGCGAACATGCATGCCTTCCTGCCAGATGTTGTCGAGCAGTTCGAGCGCAACTGCCACGAAGATGTTCTCATCGTCGGTCGGATGAGGCAGCCGGCGCTGTGCCGAGCGACCGCTTCCATACGAATACTTGAGCTTGAGCGTCACCGTGGCGCCCGTTAGTCCCTGACGACGCAGGCGGCGTCCCACTGACTCGCCCAGCAGCGCAATCGCCGCTTCGATGTCCCCGCGCTCAGTCAAATCTTTCGCAAAGGTGCGTTCATTGCTGACCGACTTGACCTCACGCTCTTC
>CAUAGV010000060.1 GCA_958428675.1 uncultured Collinsella sp. | reverse complement strand
ACCCGCGCCCGCCGGAGCCACGACCTCGCCGGCGTGCATCACAACGTCGCCGGCATGGGCCTCCTCGGCGGCAGAGCGAACGTTCTCCCCTACCTTGGCAGGCGCCGAGAACCTCACACGCGAGCCCTCGTTGCCGTCGCCATCGAGCACGTCGACGATCTCGTACTTCACCACGGCATCGGCACCTTCGGGTACCGGCGCGCCCGTCATGATGCGGACCGTCTCACCCGCGCCGATTGCGCCCTCAAACACATGGCCCGCGGCCTCGTGTCCGATAACGTCGAGCGTCACCGGCGCCTCGCCAGATGCCTGCGCCAAGTCCGACGAGCGCACGGCATATCCGTCCATAGCGCTGTTGGCAAACGGCGAGATGTCGATATCGGCCACCGCGTCCTCGGCCAAGGGAAGACCGACGGCCTGCCACACGGGAATCTCGACAACTTCGGTGCGATTCACGTGCGACAAGACGATCGCCTGTGCGTCCTCCAACGGAATGAGTTTCTCAGCCATATGCACCTCTAGCATGCTGCGGCGCGCAACAAAAGCGCCGATTCTTTATGTTTATCTCAGTATAATCCCTCGCCGCCTGCTCAAGACCTGGCCCGCGGCCGCGAATACATCTGTCGGCCGCAAGCCGCGAAACAAAACCAAAACCAACCTGCCGGTTTGTCACGTATGGCACGTTCTATAATGCTCGTGTTGCAACCCAAAAGAGGAACGTATGGCTCATAACGACAAACCCGAAAGCGCAAACGAGGCGCAGGATCATTCCCAGTCGCTCGACGACGGCGGCTTTTTCTCCCTTAATGACGTCATCATGGCAGGCAGGCAACAGCTCACCCGCTCCGAGCATCTCTTGGCTGCCGACACGCGCCGCAACGCCCGCAACCTACTCGCGAGCGCCAAGTTGCTCGCGCTCGTCGTCATCGTCTCGCTCGCCATGGGCGTTGCCGCTTGGGCGTTTTTGGCCTCGCTGAATATCGCGACCGACTATCGCGAGCACCACGCATGGGCCTACGCATTGCTTCCCGTTGTGGGCATTGCCACCGCATGGGTGTACAAAAACCACGGCCTTGCCGCCAAACGCGGTAACAACCTGGTCATCGACTCCGCCCTGAGCACACGTCTCATCCATATGCGCATGGCCGTCCTTACCTTCGTCTGCTCCACGCTCACGCACCTAACGGGCGGATCTGCCGGTCGCGAGGGGGCCGCGGTGCAGATTGGCGGCACCATCGCCAGCAACATCTCGAACCTCGCCCACCTCAAAAAACATGACCACCACGACCTCATGCTCGCCGGCATCTCGTCGGCCTTTGGCGCCGTATTCGGCTCGCCCCTTGCTGGAGCTTTCTTTGGCATGGAGATGTGCTTTATCGGCAAGATCGACTACACCGCGGGCATCTACTGCCTGGTCGCCTCGTTTACCGGCTACTTTACGTCGCTTGCCTTGGGAACCGAGTACGAGGCGAATGTCATCGCCAGCGTTCCCAACATGACACCACGGACGGTTGTCATCGTTGTTATCAGCGCCATTATCTTCGGCCTGACGGCACGCCTCTTTGCCTGGTCGGTTCGAACCGTCAAAAGCCTGTACGGTCGCTTTATCACCAATTACCTCGTCCGCGCACTCATAGGCGCACTCGTGGTTTTGGCCGCCTATGCCCTCCTCGACGCCTGGAACTACGCCGGCCTTTCCACGTGGCTTTCCAGCGCCGGATTTTCAGGCAACACCACCCTGGCGAACGCAGCCATCAAGTTGGTCGTCACAGCGCTTACCCTGGGCGCGGGCTTCCAAGGCGGCGAGGTCACGCCCCTGTTTGGCATCGGTGCGGCACTCGGTGGCTGGATCGGTTGCCTTACCGGGCTTGACCCCAGTTTTCTGGCGGCTCTCGGCATGCTCGGCGTGTTCTGCGCCGGCCTCAACGTGCCCATCACCACCTGCATGATGGCCATCGACCTGTTCCACGGCACGGCCGCCGGGTTCTTTGTCATCGTGGCCTTTATCAGCTACCTAACCGGCGGACACCGCGGCGTGTACCCCGCCCAGCGCATTATCTCACCCAAGCGCCGTTCGCTTATTGTGGATGAGGGCGGTACGGTAGCGGATGCTATCGAGCGCCACAACGACCTGATAGAGTAGATGTATTAATCGCCGTGCAGCCACAATCGGGGGCAATTCGACCTGAGCGCGACCGCACTGTCATGTCACACGCCGGGAGTCGCCCCATGCACGCAACTGATTTTGGTCGCACGCTCATCATCGCCAACCCAGCCGCCCAGTCGGGTGCGGCGCGCAAAGTTGCCGAGCGCCTGCAACGCTTTTTGGACATGACTGCACGCGCATCCCAGTTTGACCTGGTGCTGACCGAGCGCATGGGACACGCCAAGGAGCTGGCCGCCCAGGCAACGGGCTACCGCACCGTAATCGCACTCGGCGGCGACGGCGTGATCCACGAGGTCGTCAACGGTCTTATGACGCAAAAGGAGGATGCCCGCCCCGCTCTTGCCATCCTACCCGTGGGCTCCGGCAACGATTTTGCCCAGACGCTCGACATCGAAGATTTCTCCGGCAAAGACTTCAGCGCGCTGCTCACCTGCGAGCTGCAACGTCAGGACATCGGGCGCATTCGCTCATGGAACCCCGCAAGCGGCAGCGGCGAGGCTACCGTTGAGTACTACGACCAGACGCTTTCGGTCGGCATCGATGCCGCCATCGGCCTGGGCGCCACCGAGCTGCGCGAAAAGACGGGTCTCACCGGCGCGCCGCTCTACACCCTCTCGGGACTTGAGCAGTTTGGTCTGCGCTATCGCAACTACCCCATGACAGTCAGCTTTGACGGTGCGCCCGCCGAGCGCGTGAGGGCGATCATCATGGCCATCCAGCTGGGGCCCACCTATGGTTCGGGCTATCGCATCTGTCCCGACGCCGATCCGTGCGACGGCATTCTCGACGTTTGCTACGCCTGCGGCCCCGTCCCCCGTGCGGTCGCCCTGCCCATGTTCCTTTCGGCCAAAGACGGCCACCACACCAAGCTGCCACCGGTTCGCATGCGCCGCTGTCGCCATGTCGAGCTTACCTTTGAGGAGCCCGACTACCCCATCCAGGCCGACGGCGAGCCCATCGTCGCCTCGCGCATCGAGGTCGACATCCTCGCCGGCGCCCTCCAGGTCTGGCGCCCCACCCGCTAGCCACCCCTAAGTTGCGGTGAAATAGGGACTGTTTATGCAGGTAAAGCCGCAAAACAGTCCCTATTTCACCGCAACTTATTGAGAAGATCATTCGTCGCTGCCCGGCTTGCGACGGTTGGCCTTTTTCATGGCGTTGAAGTGTTTGTCATTGAGCCTGCGCTGGCGCGAGCGCTGAGGTACCTTGGTCTTGACGCGACGGCGCGGCGGACGGCCACGACGCTCAAGTTCTGCCCTCAGCTTACGCAGACAGCAGCTACGATTCTGAAACTGGCTACGGCTCTCGCGCGCCGTCACGACAATCCCCGTGGGCCCATGTTTCATGCGCACAGCAGAGTCCGTCGTGTTCACACCCTGGCCGCCCGGACCCGTCGCGCGAAACACCTGTACCTCGCAATCGCGCGCCAACTCCTCGGCCGACATCTCGGCATAGCGCGCATACTCACGCCATCCCATCTTGTTCTCATCCATATCAACACCTCCCCTCATACAAAAAATGTGACAAAGGGAAAGTCCCTTTGTCACATCGAATACCAATCGCTTGTGTTGCGCGCTTAGGCGAAGGTGATCTCGCCGGTCTCGCAGTCCATATCGGCGATACGGGCCAGGCTCTCAACACGGAAGCCGCGCTCGCGGAGCTTATCGCCGCCGCCCTGGAAGCCCTTCTCCACGGCAATGCCAATACCTGACACCTCAGCACCCGCAGCCTCGCAGATCTTGATAAGACCCTCGAGCGCGCAGCCGTTGGCCAAGAAGTCGTCGATGATCAGGACCTTGTCGCCCTCGGACAGGAAACGCTTGCCAACGATGACCGGATACTCCTTTTGCTTGGTAAAGGAGTAGATGGTCGTGGCATACTGCTCGCCGTCGAGGTTGATGGACTGCGCCTTCTTGGCAAAGACCACCGGCACACCGCCAAAATGCTGAGCCGCGATGCAAGCCATGCCAATGCCCGAAGCCTCGATCGTCAGGATCTTATTGATCTCAACACCCTCGAACAGACGGGCCCACTCGGCGCCCATGTGGTCGAACAGCTCAACGTCGCACTGGTGGTTGAGGAAGGCATCAACCTTAAGGACGTTACCGGCCTTTACGATGCCGTCATGGCGAATACGATCCTCAAGCTCCTGCATGGCGCAACCCCTTCTCGCGGCAACGATACCGCGCGATTAATAAATGTTGTTCGATAGTCTACCACGGACCGACCCCCGCCCGTCCCACAAGCCGCATCGCACCACAAACCAGTCTTTTTGGGACGGCGCGAATCGTGGCAGACAGCCTCCCAACACGCTAATGGCGGACGCGCATCCTCACCAAACGCACCATGGCGAGTGCAAAGCCCACAGCCGCCACAGCCATGAGCACGTAGAACACCGAGCGAAAGCCGAACAGGAACACATCAGGACGGCCTGCAACAAAACTGGTCACGGCCTCGCCCATCGCCACGCTCATCTGCCCATACAGGATATGCGACGCCGCCGTAATACCGAGTGCCATGCCGGCGTAGCGCGCCAAACTGCCCAGGCTGCCCGCAAAACCGAGCGCCTCGCGCGGAGCCGAGCCCATGTACAGCGAGTTATTGGGGCTCTGGAAAATCGACGTTCCGCACGACATAAACGCGACACAGCACACGATCACAGGGATGGAAGAGTGCTCGTCGAGCGTGCTTACCGCAAAAAGACCGCACACGTACACGCCCAGGCCAACGGCCGTGGGGCCCTCGCAGCCAACACGGTCCGAAACCGTACCCGAAAGCGGGCCGATAAAGGCATTCACCATCGGAAGCGCCAAAAAGAGCAGCCCAGAGATGTCAGAACCAAAGCCGTGGGCGTCCTGAAAATAGAACGGCAGGATAAACTCGGATGCGCCAATACCAACGAACACGATGAGCATGCAAGCAAGGTTGATGGTAAAGGCCGAATTTGCAAAGCAGCGACGAGCGGCCTCGGCAAGGGACATGGGGCGCTCGCCGGCCTCCGGCTTAACATGCGGCAACGTGTAGAGCCCCACGATAAACGAGACGACGCCAATGGGCAGGTTGATGAGAAAGATGCTCTCCCAGGGAAAGCTTGCCACCAGCATGCCGCCCAGCACGGGACCACACATCATGCCGAGGGCCACGAAAGTCGCGAGGATACCCATGGCACGACCGCGCTCGCGCGCCGGAAACGACTCGGTGATGATTCCCATGTTGTTGGCCATGGCCGCCGCGCAACCGACACCCTGAACAATACGTGCCAGGATAAGAACCTCGAGCGAGGCCGAAAGGCCGCACAGCAGCGAGCCGACCGTAAAGACGATTACGCCCAGCTGGAACACGCCCACCTTGCCGCGCACGTCGCCCAGACGGCCAAACGGCAGCATAGCCACGCATGTCGCAAGCAGATACACCGAGCTCACCAGCTGGATGCGATCGAGGCCCACGCCCAGCTCCTTTTGCATCACGGGCAGCGCCACGGTCACGACGGTTGAATCCAGACACGCCATAAACGTCATAATGAGCACGGTAAACAGAATCGCCCATTTGTTCTTGCCATGGGTGTCGCCCTCAAGGGCAAGGTGCTCGCGGCGCAGCTGCTCTGCGGCTTTCTCCATATCCATCCTTTCGAGTGGCGCAACGCAAAAAAAACGGGGCCCCAATCGCCTGCAAACAACCGCGATTGGGGTCCCGCCTACGGAATCGGAACGAAAGGTCGCCGGAGCTTTCTGCCGGCATCGGCGACTTATGCGAACGCTAGCCTAGCACTGCTCGAGCGCCTGCTCAAGGTCGGCAATCAGGTCGGCCGTGTCCTCGAGACCGCACGACAGGCGCACCATGTCGGCGGAGATGCCGCAGGCGATGAGCTCCTCATCGTTCATCTGGCGATGCGTGGCGTTAGCGGGATGCAGGCAGCAGGTGCGGGCGTCTGCCACATGCGTGGCGATCTGGGCGAGCTTAAGGCTCTTCATAAAGGTCTCGGCCGCCGCGCGACCACCGTTAAAGCCAAAGCTCACGACGCCGCAGGTACCGTTGGGCATGTACTTCTGAGCCAGGTCATAGTACTTGTCGCCCTCCAGACCCGGATAGCTCACAAAGCGCACCTTGGGATGACTCTGCAGGAACTTGGCAACGGCCAGGCCGTTCTCGCAATGACGCGGCATGCGCACATGCAGGCTCTCGAGCGAGCTATTCAAGAAAAACGCCGCCTGCGGGTTCTGCATGGGGCCAAGGTCGCGCATGAGCTGCGCGGTGGCCTTGGTAATGAAGGCGCCCTCGCGACCAAACTTCTCGGCATAGGTCACGCCGTGGTAGCTCTCGTCAGGCGTGGTGAGACCCGGGAACTTATCTGCATGGGCCATCCAGTCAAACTGGCCGTGGTCGACGATCACGCCGCCCAGGTAGGCAGCATGTCCATCCATGTACTTAGTGGTGGAGTGCGTGACGATGTCGGCGCCCCACTCAAAGGGACGGCACATCACAGGCGTCGGGAAGGTGTTGTCGACCATCAGCGGCACGCCGTGGTCGTGCGCGGCCTTGGCAAAACGCTCAATGTCGAGCACGGCAAGGGCGGGGTTGGCAATCGTCTCGCCAAAGACGAGCTTGGTGTTGGGCCGGAAAGCTGCTTCCAGCTCCTCATCGGTGCAGTCGGGGGCAACGAACGTGCAGGTCACGCCCATACGGCCCATGGTATGGGCAAGCAGGTTGTAGGTACCGCCGTAAATAGCAGAGCTCGCGACCACGTGATCGCCGGCACCGGCCACGTTAAAGATCGCGAGGAAGTTCGCGGCCATGCCCGAGCTCGTGAGCATCGCAGCGGTGCCGCCCTCCATCTCGCAGATCTTGGCGGCAACCAAATCGCACGTGGGATTCTGCAGACGGCTGTAGAAGTAGCCCGACTCCTCCAGGTCAAACAGCTTGCCCATGTGCTCGGACGTGTCGTATTTCCACGTGGTGGACTGGTAGATGGGCACCTGGCGCGGCTCCGCATCTCCCGGGTGATAGCCGCCCTGAACACATGTAGTACCGATGGTCTGCTCGCTCATATCCAACTCCCTTACTTGGGTTTTGCTTTTATTCGGTTCACGATACCGCTACCCCGCACCCCTCTCAACCCATCCCGCCGATAGGTTATGAGACAAATAAATCAGGGGCATTCGTCTCAGCCTTAGGCATTTATTCGATGGATATAAATGAGGCATACATGAAGCTCTCGATGATTACATGCCCCGTCACGGGTACCATAGGCGGGTACACCGTGACCAAGGAGACAACGATGAAGCAAATCGATACAGCCCAGCTCGACATCACCGCTTGTCAGGCTCAGGCTGCCGAGTACCACGCCCGTGGCTTTAACTGCGCGCAGGCCGTCGCTTGCACGCTCGCGCCCGCCGTCGGGCTTGACCCCCAAGTCGTCTTTACCCTCACCGAGGGCTTTGGCGCCGGCATGGGCGGCATGACCGAAACCTGCGGCGCCATCTCGGGCGCCGTGGCCATCATGGGCTTTGTAATGAGCGACGGCATGGAAAACCCCAAGACCAAGGGCCAGACTTACAAGCTGTCGCGCGAGATCGCCAAGCGTTTTGGCGAGAAGAACACGACGACCGTCTGCGGCACGCTCAAGGGCGTCGGATCGGACAAGGGTCCGCTCCGCAGCTGCCCCGGTTGCATCGACGATGCCGTCGAGATCGCCTGCGATGTGCTAAAGCAGCTCGCCGAGTAAACGTCAGCAACAGAAAACGACGGCCGGCGCGCTTGGGATCCATCCAAAAGCACGCCGGCCGTCGCCGTTAGAACTCCGCAAACTCGGGAGCACCGATCTCGATCTCCTCGCGCCCCGCCATAAGCTCTCGCATCTTGGCGCAAAACGGCTCCTGCTCCCCCGCCTTAAACACCAAGTGAAGTGTCACGGCATCCGCGTAATCGGTATCCGAAACCTTGGCACCCGAATCCTGCGCCAAACGAAGCACCTGCTCATACTGTGGATAGGCCACATGCACGTCAACCGGCACGACACTCGTCATCTCAACGATCTGCCCAGCCTCCTGAGCCGCGGCCACCGCCGCCTGCGTCGCCGCGGTATAGGCGCGCACCAAGCCACCGGGCCCTAACAGCGTGCCACCAAAATAACGTGTCACAACACAGCATGCGTTTTTAAGTCCCGCACCGCGCAGCACCTCGAGCGTCGGCATACCGCTCGTGCGGCTCGGCTCACCATCATCGCTCTGGCGCTCGCGTCCATCGACCAAAATCCAAGCGGGAACATTGTGTCGAGCGTCGTAATGACGCTTGCGAACCATCTCGATAAAGGTGTTTGCCTCGTCCTCGGACTCAATATGGACCAGCTGGGCAATAAACCGGCTCTTGCGATCGACGAACTCACCCGTAGCCTCAATATTCGATTGCAGAGTAAAATAGCTGTCCAACAAAGCCCCTCAACAACAACAAGCAAAGCAACAAACAGCCTCAATAATACGGCAAAGCCCGTACCGATAACCCCAGTAAATAGAGCGGCAACGCCGATGGCAGGCAAAGACAGCGAGACGTCAAGGATGACGACGCCAATGATTTCGTAAACGAAAGCGAGAACCCATCAGCGCGAGCAAGGTGCCTTGAAAGACGAGGGCATTGACCTTATGGTCATGCCCGAAGGCTTGAAAGGCAGATTGCCGCGCTGACGGGTTCGCAGCGTCAACAAAGTGCTGAGTGGGCCTGTAAGCCGGGTTCTGTCGTGAACGGTCATTTATCTTGTCTGCACGTTACCGTGCAGCTCCACGCACGCTACCCGAACGCGGACCGGGCCGGCCCATAGCGTTCCTATTCGCGCTTGCTCCGGATGGGGCTTGCCAAGCCGCCGTGTTGCCACGACGCTGGTGGTCTCTTACACCACCGTTTCAGCTTTTCCCTTTACGCCTTACGGCGCAGGTGGGAGTCTTCTTTTCTGCGG
>CAUAGV010000059.1 GCA_958428675.1 uncultured Collinsella sp. | reverse complement strand
GACCTTGTCCTCGAGCTGGACGCTCATGCGGGGATCGCCGGCGGTAGCGACGGTCAGGTCGCCAGTCTCGACGTAGCCGAGCTCCTTAGCGGTCTCGATCGCCTTGACGATCGTGCCGTTGACGGTGCCCTGGGTGATCTCGGCCTGGTGCGGGATAACGCCCCAGTACATAATCATCTGCTGGACGGCCCACTCGTGGCGGGAGAACGCGCAGATCGGCATGTTGGGACGGAAGTGCGAGATCAGGCGAGCGGTACGACCGGTGGTCGTCGGCACGGTGATGCACTTGGCGCCAACGGTGGTAGCCATGTTCACAGCGGACATACCCACAACGTTGTTGACGACGCGGGTGCCGTGAGCGTCAGCCGGAACCTCGAGCGGAGCGTGAGCCGGGAGGTACTTCTCAGTCTCGAGAGCAATGCTGGCCTGCATCTTAACGGCCTCGACCGGGTACTTACCGGCAGCGGACTCGCCAGAGAGCATAACGGCGTCGGTGCCGTCGTAGATGGCGTTAGCAACGTCGGCAACCTCGGCGCGCGTCGGGCGCGGGTTCTGCTGCATGGAGTCGAGCATCTGCGTAGCGGTGATAACGGGCTTGTAGGCCGCGTTGCACTTGGCGATGATCTCCTTCTGGATGTGCGGAACGAGCTCGGGCTTGATCTCGATGCCCAGGTCGCCACGGGCGACCATGATGCCGTCGGAAGCCTCGAGAATCTCGTCGAAGTTCTCGACGCCCAGGGCGCACTCGATCTTCGGGAAGATCGTCACGTGCTCGCCGCCGTTCTCGCGGCAAAGCTCGCGGATGCCGCGGACGGACTCGCCGTCACGGATGAAGGAAGCGGCGATGTAGTCGATGTTCTCGGTCAGGCCAAAGAGGATGTCCTGACGATCGCGCTCGGTGATGGCGGGCAGCGAGATGTTGACGTTGGGCATGTTGACGCCCTTGCGCTCGCCGATCAGGCCGTCGTTCTTAACGACGCAGGTCATGTCCTGGCCGTCGACGGACTCGACCTCGAGGGCAACCAGACCGTCATCGATCAGGATAAGGGAGCCCTTCTCGACCTCGGAGGGCAGAGCCAGGTAGTCGAGGGAGATGTGCTCAGAGGTGCCGTGGAAATCTTCGGACGTGGGCTGAGCGGTGACGACGATCTTGTCGCCGGTCTTGACGGCAACCTTCTTGCCGTCGACCAAAAGGCCGGTGCGGACCTCGGGGCCCTTGGTGTCGAGCAGGATGCCGACGGGCATGCCGAGCTCCTTGGAAATACGACGGACGCGCTCGATGCGACCGTGGTGCTCGTCGTAGGATCCGTGCGAGAAGTTAAAACGGGCGACGTTCATGCCCGCCTTGATCATCTCACGGATGGTCTCGTCGCTATCGCAGGCGGGACCCATGGTGCATACAATCTTAGTGCGCTTGTACATTCAGACCTCCATCTGACATCGTCTTGCGCTGATAGATAAACCATAAGAAATAAAACCGAGATGATTATAACGAAATGCCGACCGAATACCCCAAAAAATCGACCGTATGCCGAAATGGAAGTTCATTTTTTGCGGGAAAAACGGTATATGAAAAATCTTTACCAACCACTCCAACCGCTGCTATCTGGGCGATATGTCAGTTTGGCGATGTGCCGAAGAAAAAACGTTTTACCAATGTTGAGCATCACACGGTCTGCACCGTTGCGTGCGGACCATATTTCCAAACCGATTGTTTTGGCTAGACGCGTCGCTTTGGGGTACCATAGCTCCACTATCAACTGCCGCTCAGCACGGCAGCCTTGATGAGCCCTTGCCCTTCTCCTGGGAATTATGATCGGGCATCAATCTGCTGAGTGGCCCGAATCCCAGGAGGGGACTCTATATGCAAAAGGAATACCTGTCCGCCGCGGCGGAGGTGCTCAGCGACCAAGGTGTCGATGAGAACCTCGGCCTGAGCAACGACGAGGCGTCGTCGCGCCTCGCCAAGACAGGCCCTAACAAGCTCGAGGAAGCCGAGAAGACGCCGTTGTGGAAGCGCTTCTTTGAGCAGATGGCCGACCCCATGGTCATCATGCTGATCGTTGCCGCCGTCATCAGTGCACTCACGGGCATGGTCAAGGGCGAGCCCGACTTTGCCGATGTCTTCATCATCATGTTCGTCGTTATCGTCAACTCGGTGCTGGGCGTGGTCCAGGAAGCCAAGAGCGAGGAGGCCCTCGAGGCCCTGCAGGAGATGAGCGCGGCGCAGTCCAAGGTGTTGCGCGACGGCAAGCTCGTGCACCTGCCGAGCGCTGAGCTCGTGCCCGGCGACGTTATCATGCTCGAGGCGGGCGACTCCGTCCCGGCCGACTGCCGTGTGCTCGAGAGCGCCACGATGAAGATCGAAGAGGCCGCACTCACTGGCGAGTCCGTGCCCGTAGAGAAGCACGCCGACGTGATTGAGCTTGCCGCGGGCACCGACGATGTGCCGCTCGGCGACCGCAAGAACATGTGCTACATGGGCTCCACCGTGGTGTACGGTCGCGGCCGCGCCGTCGTGGTCGGCACCGGCATGAACACCGAGATGGGTAAGATCGCCGGCGCCTTGGCTGAGGCCAAGGAAGAGCTTACGCCGCTGCAGGTGAAGCTTGCCGAGCTCAGCCGCATCCTCACCATCATGGTGATTATCATCTGCGTCGTGATCTTTGGCGTTGACATCCTCCGCCACGGCGTGGGCAACGTCCTTACCGATCCGACTGCCTTGCTCGACACCTTTATGGTCGCTGTCTCGCTCGCCGTCGCTGCCATCCCCGAGGGTCTGGTCGCCGTCGTGACCATCGTGCTGTCGCTTGGCGTGACCAAGATGGCCAAGCGCCAGGCGATTATCCGCAAGCTCTCTGCTGTCGAGACCCTTGGCTGCACGCAGACCATCTGCTCCGACAAGACCGGTACCCTCACCCAAAACAAGATGACCGTCGTCAAGCACGAGCTCGCCGCGCCTGAGGAGAAGTTCCTGGCCGGTATGGCTCTGTGCTCCGACGCCCAGTGGGATGAGGAGCTGGGCGAGGCCGTGGGTGAGCCGACTGAGTGCGCGCTCGTCAACGACGCCGGCAAGGCGGGGCTCACCGGTCTGACCGCCGAGCATCCGCGCGTGGGCGAGGCCCCGTTCGACTCCGGCCGCAAGATGATGTCCGTGGTCGTCGAGACCCTGGACGGCGAGTACGAGCAGTACACCAAGGGCGCGCCCGACGTGGTGATCGGCCTGTGCACTCATATCTACGAGGGCGATAAGGTCGTCCCCCTGACCGAGGAGCGCCGCGCCGAGCTCGTGGCCGCCAACAAGGCCATGGCCGACGAGGCCCTGCGCGTACTGGCGCTGGCAAGCCGCACCTACACCGAGGTTCCCGACGACTGCAGCCCCGCTGCGCTTGAGCATGACCTGGTCTTCTGTGGCCTGTCCGGCATGATCGACCCGGTCCGTCCCGAGGTGGCCGACGCTATCCACGAGGCGCACGACGCCGGTATCCGCACCGTCATGATCACGGGCGACCACATCGACACCGCCGTGGCCATCGCCAAGCAGCTGGGCATCGTCGCCGATCGCAGCCAGGCCATCACCGGTGCCGACCTCGATCGCATGAGCGACGAGGAACTCGACGCGCACATCGAGGACTACGGCGTGTACGCCCGCGTCCAGCCCGAGCACAAGACACGCATCGTCGAGGCTTGGAAGTCGCGCGACCAGATCGTGGCCATGACGGGCGATGGCGTCAACGACGCCCCGTCCATCAAGCGCGCCGACATTGGCGTTGGTATGGGCATCACCGGTACCGACGTCACCAAGAACGTCGCCGACATGGTACTTGCCGATGACAACTTCGCCACCATCATCGGCGCCTGCG
The DNA here is from genome assembly GCA_958428675.1 of uncultured Collinsella sp. Taxonomy (GTDB): domain Bacteria; phylum Actinomycetota; class Coriobacteriia; order Coriobacteriales; family Coriobacteriaceae; genus Collinsella. Next base: position 5,502 of record CAUAGV010000059.1, on the reverse strand, counting down.
AAGAGGGTCGTCGCATCTACGACAACATCCGCAAGGTCATCCAGTTCCTGCTTTCGGCCAACCTTGCCGAGGTGTTCTCGGTGTTTATCGCCACGCTCATCGGCTTTACCATCTTCCAGCCGGTGCAGCTGCTGTGGGTGAACCTGGTCACCGACTGCTTCCCCGCGCTTGCGCTGGGCATGGAGGATGCCGAGGGCGACATCATGAAGCGCAAGCCGCGCAACGCCAAGGACGGTGTCTTTGCCGGACATATGGGTCTGGACTGCGTGGTCCAGGGCCTAATCATCACCGCGCTGGTGCTGGCGAGCTTCTTTGTGGGCGTGTACTTTGACATGGGCTACATCCACATCGCCGATATGATCGCCGGCAATGCCGACGAGGAAGGCGTGATGATGGCTTTCATCACGCTCAACATGGTCGAGATTTTCCACTGCTTCAATATGCGCAGCCGTCGTGCGTCGCTGTTCACCATGAAGAAGCAGAACAAGTGGCTGTGGGCTTCCGCCGCGCTGGCACTGGTGCTGACGGTGATCGTGACCGTGCAGCCGACGCTTGCCGAGATGTTCTTTGGCCCCGTGACGCTTGAGCTCAAGGGCGTTGTCGCTGCCCTGGGCCTGGCCTTCCTGATCATCCCGCTGATGGAGATCTACAAGGCGATCATGCGCGCGGTCGAGAAGGAGTAGGTCGAAAGGCCATCCTTCCCACCGGCCCGACCGCCTGCGGGGTTTCTTCCTCGCTGGTCCTCGCGCTTCGCGCTGCGGGATCGCTCGGAAGAAACCCCTCCCGGCGGGCGGGCCTTCGGATAACCTCTCGGGACCATTGGCTGAGGGAAAGTTTGTGAGCTGGTCGGGCTTTGCCCGGCCAGCTCTTTTTGATTTAAAATACCTGCTCAGTTGTGTGGTTTTGTGCTGGGAGGCATCTGTGGGCAAGGCTAAGGCTAAGGCGAAGAAAAAGACGACGGGGGCGCGGGCTAAGCGCGATCGTCGTCGGAAGCTCGCGACCGAGGCTCCCGCATCTGCTGAGGAGCTGCTGGCAAGCGTGCCGGGACTCGACGCGCTGCAGGACGTTCCGGCGTTTGATGACCTGCCGGTCGATGAAGCTCAGCAGACTGCCTTTGATGATTTCTGCGCACATGCCGAGGAGCCCGAGCAGATGCAGCTTGGCGCCGTGGTGCGCTTGGATCGTGGGTTTCCACTGGTGGCGACCGCCGACGATACCTTCCGCGCCGAGCATGCCGTGGGGTTTGCCAAGTCGCGCGGTGAGGACGAGGTCCTGCTACCTGCCGTGGGCGATCGTGTGGCGGTGCGCCGCGCTCCCGGGCACGATATGGGCGTGATTGAGTGCGTGCTGCCGCGCCGTACGAGCTTTGAGCGTTGGCGCGGCCGTGCCCGCGGAGAGCGCCAGGTGCTCTGCTCCAACGTGGATAGCGTGCTAATCGTGCAGGCGCTCGGTGCCGGCGAGGTGCTGCTCGACCGTGTGGCGCGCTCGCTGGTGTTGGCGCTCGACTGCGATGCCGAACCGGTGGTGGTACTCACCAAAGCTGACCGTTGCGATGCCGAGGAGCTCGAGCGCGATCTGGACCGCGTGCGCCGCCTGGTGGGTCCGGACGTGCGCGTGATCGTGACGTCCTCTGCCGAGGGCCGCGGCCTGGACGAGGTCCGTGCCTGCGTGCCTGTCGGGAGCTGCGCCATGATTCTGGGCGAGTCGGGTGCCGGCAAGTCGACGCTGCTCAATGCACTGCTGGGCCACGATACGTTGGCGACCGGCGGTGTGCGCGAACGCGACGACCAAGGCCGTCACACTACCGTCGCGCGCGTGATGGTGGCGCTGCCGGGCGACGCCGGCGTGATCGCCGATGCCCCGGGCCTGCGCAGCCTACCGCTCGTGGGTCACGAGCGGGGACTGGCCCGCGCCTTCCCCGAGATTGTCGAGGCATCGCGTGCGTGCCGGTTTGGCGATTGCACGCATGTCCATGAGCCGGGTTGCGCCGTTCGCGAGGCCGAAGACGCCGGGCAGATTGACAGCCTGCGTCTGGAAACGTTCCAAAACCTGGCGTCATCCATGCGCGTGAGCGCTCAAATGCTCGATCCCGATGTCCATCTGTAATTGATTTTTCCTATGGCAGCCGTCTCCCAACTGTTCGGGAGACGGCTTTTTTGCTGCGGAAAAGCCTCGAAACATGCAGTTTGCTAACGTGCTGACCAAAACCTTGCCACGAGCTTGACGGGCTGGTCAGCTTTTGGTCAGCGATTGGTTTGACATCGAAAACCAAGATCGCGATTGCGCCGCTTTGCGCTCTGACCGCCCAGACAATGGTGGTACGGGCATTCGCCCGGCACTGCCATGAGAGGAGCGGCCGTGAACAAGAGCAAGCGCATCGCCATCAGTCTGGTCGCGGGTGTGCTCGCTGCGCTGCTCTGCATGGCTTACGGCTCGTCGATCCGCTCACGAGCCGAACAGGTCCAGGCTGAGACCTTGGCCAAGTACGGTGGCGATCGCGTCGAGGTATGCGTCGCGGCGCGCGATATCGATGTGGGCGAGACCCTCGATGAGACCAATGTCATAACCCAGGAATGGCTGACGAGCCTGCTGCCGCGTGACGCGGCGACCGAGCTGCGCCAGGTGCGCGGCGACGTGACGACTTCGCGTATTCCCAAAAACGCCGTGATCTGCAATGTCTACACCAAGGCCGAGAGCCACAAGCTCGAGGTGCCTAAGGGCAAGGTTGCCGTTTCGGTGGCGGTCGATGCCGAGCACTCGGTCGGCGGTGCTGCGGGCGTGGGCAGCTACGTGGATGTGTATGTGCAAAAAGACGGCGTAACCGATCGGCTGTGCGGCGCGTACGTGATCGATACCAGTGAGGATTCCGGTGCCACGCGCGAGGGCAAGATCGAATGGGTGACGCTGGCGGCTGACCCCGAAGACGTCAAGGAACTGCTGGGAGCCTCGGGCAAGGGAACGGTCAGCTTGACGATTCCCGCCACGGCGCGCGGCAAAAAGAGCGGAGGCGACGAGTGATGAAGGCGATCTGGCTTGCGTGCTGCGCGTGCGGCGATTACGGACTGTTGCAGCGGGAAGTCGAGGGCCGTGATGCGGGTGCACAGGTGCTTCGCGTGGGTGACCTGGACGGGCTGGTTTCCATGGCGCGGGCGTTTCCGTCACGCCGCGGGGCTGCCATCATCGCGGCGTCTCTGTTTGATACCGAAGATGTGCGCAAGACTGTTGCGCGCCTGACGGCCGAAGGCCGCGTGAGTCGCGTGGTCGTGTTGATAGAAGCGCTCGATCCGTCGGATATCGAGGGGCTGTTTCGCGCGGGGGCGACCGAGGTCATCGCTGCACACAGTATATGCGGCAACGGGCGCGCGGGCGAGGGAGCGGTTGATTCCGATCGGCGCATGACGATTGAGCCCGATGCTTTTGTTGATAGGGAACCCGGGGCGCCTCGCGCTACAAGAGGCCCGCGTGTTGATGATTATGGAAAAGCGGAAGCCGAGCATGGTCGGCGCCCCCGGAACCCCCTTGTATGCGATGACGCTGGAGGGCCGGCGCAGCATGCTGGCGACTCCCCGGCTGTAGATATGGGATACGTGCACGGCGTGAATCTGGTAGATGAACTCGACGAAGTTGAGGGCCTTGCCGGGTGCGGCGAGTTGTCGCTGATACAGCATGAGCAGATTGCGCAGGACGAGCTTGCTTCGCAGACCGAACAAGCTGCCATGCCGGCTTGGACGCAGCGTGTGGTTGCGGCGGAGGAGACGGGGACGCTGGCACCGACGCCCGCACCGCCGCCTCCGATGCCGCCAGCAGACGCTGCCGCTCCGCAGCGTCGAGCTCCGGTCATCTGCGCCATTTCGGGTTCGGGCGGTTGCGGCAAGTCGACGATCGTTGCCACCATGGCACACACATCGTCGCTGTTGGGCTTGCGTGCCGCCGTGCTCGACCTGGACCTGATGTTTGGAAACCTTTACGACTTGTTAGGCGTCGATGCTCCGCGCGATATGTCGGCACTTATCGAGCCGTCGGCGGCGGGCACGCTCACCGAGCCGGATATCGTAGCCACATCGATGCGCGTGGCGCCGGGCGTTACGCTCTGGGGTCCCGTCGCGGCGCCCGAGCAAGCCGAGCTCATGGCACGTCCGGTGGAGTTGCTGCTTGATGTCCTGCGTCGCGAATCCGACGTGGTCTTTATCGATACCTCGGTCTTTTGGGGCGACGCCGTGGCGGCTGCGGTGGCGGCGAGCGACCGTTGCCTGGTCGTTGGCGACGCGGCGGTGTCGTCCGCGACATCGGCATCGCGCGTCATTGAACTGGCAGGTCGAGTAGGTGTGCCGCGCACGCGCATGAGCGCCGTGTTCAACCGGTTCGGTGCGCGCGGAGCAGACGAGGACGTCGCCATGCGCTTTGAGATTGCCTGTGCGTTGAGCTCCAAGATTCGTATCGCCGATGGCGGGCAGGATCTCGCCGCGCTCATGGCGTTTGGGCGCGCTGACGAGGCGGTGGGGCAGACCAGCGCTTTCGCGACTAGCGTGCGCGAGGCCACGCGCGAGATGCTCGTGGAACTGGGGTGCGCCGTCGGCCCTTGGAGCGATATGGTCGCCGACCGTGCAACGCGCACCGAACGCCCGCGTATCCGCCTTCCCTGGTCGCGCGAGGGTGACCAGCGATGAGCCTGCAAACGAGGATTAAGGCTGCCGGCGCTGCGGCGGCAGCGCCTGTAGATGCGGGGCGTCGCCGCGCTGTGAAACGACGCACCAAGCGCGCCGTGATGGACCGCATGGGTTACGACGAAGTGGCGCGTATCAGCGCCTATATCGACCCGGCACTTGCCCGCTCGGAATTGCGTCCCGCGGTGGAGGCGGCGCTCAATGTTGAGGAGCCGACCGATCTCGCGACGCCCGAGCGCGAGACCATCATCGACGAGATTTTGGATGACGTGGTGGGCTTGGGGCCGTTGCAGCCGCTCATCGAGGACGACACCGTTACCGAGATCATGATCAACGGCTGCCGCTCGGCTTTCTTTGAACGCGGCGGCGTCTTGTACCCCATCGAGCATGCGTTTGAGGATGATGAGCAGATCCGTGTGCTTATCGACCGCATTATCTCGCCACTTGGCCGCCGTATCGATGAGCGCAGCCCCATCGTCAACGCCCGCCTCAAAACGGGCTATCGCGTCAACGCGGTGATTCCGCCTGTGGCGATTGACGGACCGATTCTCACCATCCGAAAGTTCTCGGACCGTATCTGCTCGCTGGACGAGCTCGTGGGGTTGGGATCGCTGCCGCTTTGGTATGCGCAGCTGCTGTCGTGTGCGGTGTCGCTGCGACAGGACCTGGCGGTTGCGGGAGGCACGGGATCTGGTAAGACCACCCTGCTCAACGCGTTGTCATGTGAGATTTCCACCGGCGAGCGCATCGTGACGATCGAGGACTCTGCCGAGCTCAAGTTTGCGCATCATCCGCACGTGGTGCGACCTGAAGCTGTGGCATCTCCAGTTCAACAGCG
>CAUAGV010000058.1 GCA_958428675.1 uncultured Collinsella sp. | reverse complement strand
TGCTTATATGTCCTTGTGCTGCGAGCGCCAGTCCAAGAGCGTCGAAAATCACCAGCAACTTGTCGAGTCGAATGCCGATGGCGTCTCCTAGCTCGAGCGATGCGAGCAGACGCTCCGAAACACCGGCCTTTTTGGCGAGGGCGGCACGGGTGAGACCCTGAGTCTCGCGTGCCTGGCGCACGTAGATGCCAGCTTGGCGCGGTGTGGTGATGGGAAGGGTATCCACGGCGATCTCCTAACGTGCAGACTTTTGCATATCAGTATGACATGCAAAAGTCTGCACGAATAGGCATTATGCAAAACTCTGCATGAGACTCCTACATTGACGTTGGCTTATGAGAGGCGTTTTTTATATCGCGAGGATCCCGAGGTGCTCAAGCAAGATCTTAAGCCCGATGAGGGTGAGCACGACGCCGCCCACGATGGTGGCGGGTTTTTCGTAGCGCGCGCCAAAGGTGTGGCCGATCGCTACGCCGGCGACGGAGAAGATAAACGTTGTGATGCCGATAAGCGATACAGCGGGAACGATGTCAACCGAGAGCGCCGCAAATGAGATGCCCACGGCCAGGGCGTCGATTGAGGTGGCGATGGCGAGGATCAGGTACTCGCCCAGGTCAATCTTTTCGGCATCCTTGCCGTCGCCTTCATCCTCGTCCTCGGTAAAGGCCTCCCACAGCATTTTGCCGCCGATGAAGGCCAAAAGGATAAAGGCGATCCAGTGGTCGATGGGTCCGATGATGCCCATGAATTGACTGCCGAGCGCCCATCCGATTACGGGCATGCCGGCCTGAAAGCCGCCAAAGAACAGGCCGAGCACTACGGCGGCCTTAAGGTTGATCTTCTTCATGCCAAGGCCCTTGCAGATGGATACGGCAAAAGCGTCCATAGAAAGGCCGATAGCGAGCAACACAAGCTCTGCGAGTCCCATAGTCTGGCTCCCTCTCTGCGGGCGGGCCCGCGTGTACCTCTTGGGGGAGTAACAAAAAAGACCCGTGGCGTACGCGTTGCGCGCACAGCCACGAGTCTCGTTCATTAAGGCAAGCCAGGCCGCATCGGCCAGTGTGTTGACTTGCCGCGCCACCGGAGGCGAACCCGATCACGCGACTACTCCCTCATTTATGCGAATCCCGATGCTACCACATGAACAGCTGATTTGGGTTGGGCTCTCAGCTGTGTTCGCTCATTCTGTAAGCATCGGATTTCGCAAGCGCCGCAGGGACAAACCGTGAGAAACTATTTAGCGTTTATGGAGCGTACACGATGGGAGCGATGCCTTGGATAAGAACGAGCTGCAAAAGCGTATGGAACAGGCCATCCGCCTGACGGCACCTGGTCAGCCGATCCGCACCGCCCTCGACATGATCATCGCCGGTCACCTGGGCGCCCTTATCTGCGTCGGCGACACCGAAAACGTGCTCGCTGCCGGTAACGACGGCTTCCCGCTCAACATTTCGTTTACCTCGAACCGCCTGTTCGAGCTTTCCAAGATGGACGGCGCCATCGTCATCGATGGCGACCTCACCCAGATCCTGCGCGCCAACTTCCACCTCAATCCCGATCCCTCGCTCGCCACGAGTGAGACGGGCATGCGTCACCGTACTGCCGCTCGCATGTCGGTGCTCACCGATGCCATCGTGATCTCGGTTTCGGCTCGCCGTGCCGTCGTTAACGTGTACGTTCACGGCAAGAGCTACGAGATCCAGCCCGTCACCACCATCATGAGCTCGGTCAACCAGCTCGTCGCCACGCTTCAGACCACCCGTCAGTCGCTCGATCGCTCCTTGCTGCGCCTGACGGCCCTCGAGCTCGACGACTACGTTACGCTCGCCGACATCACCGGTATTTTCTCGAGCTTCGAGATCATGCAACAGGCAAAGACCGAGCTTAAGGAATGCATCGTCAAGCTGGGTAACCAGGGCAAGCTCGTGCAGATGCAGCTCGAGCAGCTCGCGGGCTCCAGCATGGATACCGAATACGACTTGATGATCCGCGACTACGCAAGCGATTCCTCCGAGGCAAACGCCGAGAAGATCCGCGCCGAGCTGAGCCGCATGACGCCTAAGGACCTGTCCGACCCGCAGCACGTGGCGGCAGTTCTGGGCTATGACGACTTGGACGAGGACTCCGTCATGACACCGCTGGGCCTGCGCACGCTTTCGCGCGTGTCCGTCGTGCGCGACGGCGTGGCCGAGAAGATCGTCGACGAGTACGGCTCGCTGCAGGAGCTCATGGACGACATCAGCGAGGATCCGGAGCGCCTGGGCGACTTTGGCGTTAACAACCCTGCCATTCTTGCGGACTCCCTGTACCGCATGAAGGGCACCAAACAGGGGAACGCATAATGGCGCCCGTATGCGCCGTGGTCGTTGCCGGTGGCAGCGGCCAGCGCTTTGGTAATCCCGGTGGCAAGCAGCTCGTCAATGTAGCGGGCCGTCCGCTTATGAGCTGGTCCATCCGCGCGTTCGATCGTAGCGACAAGGTCGGCCACATCGTGGTGGTTTGCCCTGCCGAGCGTCGTGCCGAGATGCGCCGCCTGGCCATCGACCCGTTTGACTATGACACGCCCATCAGCTTTGCCGATGCCGGCGATACCCGTCAGGATTCCACCCGTGCCGGCGTGCATGCGGTTCCGGCGGGCTTTGAATACGTCGCCATTCACGATGGCGCTCGTCCGCTCATTACGACCGAGGCCATCGACCACGCTATCGACGTGCTCGTGAGCGACCGTGCTCTCGACGGTGTCGTGTGCGGCCAGCCCGCGATTGACACGCTCAAGATCGTTGACGGCGATAATATCGTCGAGACGCCGCCGCGTGAGCTCTATTGGGCCGCGCAGACGCCGCAGATCTTTAGCGTCGATGCTATGAAGCGCGCCCATGCCGCGGCGATTGCCGAGGGCTTTATCGGTACCGATGATTCGTCGCTGGTCGAGCGCATGGGTGGGCGCGTCCGCTGCGTCCAGAGCCCGCGCGATAACCTTAAGGTGACGGTGCCCGAGGACCTGCGTCCCGTAACCGCGATTCTGCTCGGTCGCATGGCCGAGGGAGAGGACCTTCCCCATGTTCAGTAACCTGCGCATTGGCCATGGCTACGACGTCCACCGTCTGGTGGAGGGGCGTCGATGTATCATCGGCGGGGTCGACATTCCCTACGAGCGCGGCCTGCTGGGCCACTCGGATGCCGATGTGCTCGCGCACGCCTTGGCCGACGCCATTTTGGGCGCCTGCCGCGGGGGAGACATCGGCAAACTGTTCCCCGACACCGATCCTGCCTATGAGGGTGCCGATTCGATGGTGCTGCTTGCCCGTGTGATGGACTATGCGCGCGAGCTGGGCTTTGAGTTTGTCGATGCCGACTGCACCATTGCCTGCCAGCAGCCCAAGATCACCCCGCACCGCGATGCCATGCGCGCCAACCTCGCCCATGCTCTGGGCGTTGACGTCGAAAACGTGGGCGTCGCCGCCACCACGACCGAAAAGCTCGGTTGGGAAGGTCAAGGCGAGGGAATTGGCGCCTGGGCCGTCTGCCTGCTACAGAAAACTGTTAAGGAGTAACGAATGCGTATCTACAACAGCGCTACCCATAAAAAGGAAGAGTTCCAGCCCATCGAGTCCGGCAAGGTCCGCATGTACGTGTGCGGCCCCACGGTCTACGACAACATCCACATCGGCAATGCCCGCACGTTCATCAGCTTTGACGTGATTCGTCGCTGGCTCATCGCGAGCGGCTACGAGGTCACGTTCGCCCAGAACCTCACCGATGTCGATGACAAGATCATCAAGCGTGCCAACGAGCAAGGCCGTACGGCTGCCGAGGTCGCGACGGAGTTCTCCGACAAGTTCATCGGCGTCATGCGCGCTGCCAACGTGCTCGATCCCGATGTGCGTCCCCGCGCCACCAAAGAGATCGGCCCCATGATCGCCATGATCAAGACGCTTATCGAGCAGGGCCATGCCTATGCCGCCGATAACGGCGACGTGTACTTTGCCGTGCGCAGCGACCCCAACTACGGCCAGGTCTCGGGCCGCAACATCGACGACCTTATGGTGGGCGCGCGCATCGAGGAGAACGAGGACAAGAACGACCCGCTCGACTTTGCCCTGTGGAAGGCCGCCAAGCCTGGCGAGCCCAGCTGGCCGAGCCCCTGGGGCGAGGGCCGTCCCGGCTGGCACACCGAGTGCGCCGCCATGGTGCACCGCTACCTGGGCACCCCGATTGACATCCACGGCGGCGGCTCCGACCTTGCCTTCCCGCATCACGAGAACGAGTGCGCCCAGGCAACCTGCGCCTGGCACCAGGGCTTCTCCAACACGTGGATGCACACGGGCATGCTGCTGGTAGACGGCGAGAAGATGTCCAAGTCGCTCGGTAACTTCTTTACGCTGGCCGAGGTGCTCGAGCAGCACTCTGCCGCGGCCCTTCGCCTGCTGATGCTGCAGACGAGCTATCGCTCGCCGCTCGACTTCTCCTGGGAGCGCCTGGAGGGTGCCGAGAACTCGCTCACGCGTATCGCCGGCACGGTCGAGAACCTGCGTTGGGCTGCGAACCACGCGACGGCCGACGCCGATGAGGCTGCCGCCGAGGCGTTTGTCGCTAAGGCCGCCGAGACTCGCGCCGCCTTTAAGGAGTGCATGGACGACGACTTTAACACCGCCGGTGCCATGGGTGCCGTCTTTGGCTTTGTCACCGAGTGCAATCAGTATCTGGAGCAGGCGGGCGATGCTGCCGACAAGGCCGCAGTCCTGGCAGCCGCTGATACGCTGACCGAGCTGCTCGATACGTTTGGCGTCGAGCTCCCCGAGCCCAAGGTCGAGTTGCCGCTGGGCCTGCTGGGCGTTGCCGCTGGCCTGGTTGCCTACACGGGTGACGATGTGGACGAGGCGGCTGCCAAGATTCTCGAGGCTCGCGCCGAGGCCCGTGCCGCCAAGAACTGGGATTTGGCAGACGCCATCCGCGATCAGCTCAAGGACCTGGGCCTGACGATTGAAGATACCGCCGCCGGCACCCGTATTAAGAGTCTCTAGTATTTGTCGACCGTTCGAGGTGCGGCAGATTGCCTTGAAAGAGGAGGGCATAGACCTGGTGGTCATGCCCGACGATTGAAAGGCAAGGTGCCGTGGCTCGGACGGTCGATTCTTGTTCGTTATCTATTTAAGGAGGCCGTCCTATGGCCGACAATCGCAAGCGTGCGCCTCGTGGCGGCAAGCAGGCTGCTTCTGGCTCGCGTCCGATTCGCCGCAATGATCGCGCTGCCGCTCCCAAGGGCCAGCGCGATCGCACCCAGGCTGCGCGTCCGCAGCGCGATCGCAACCGCGACGCTGTCCAGGCTCCCAAGGGCGAGTTTATCGAAGGTCGTCGTGCTGCCGCCGAGGCGCTGCGCACTGGTTTTCCCATCAAGTGCGCGCTCATTGCCGAGGGCGGGGAGCGCGATGCCGCCCTGTCGCGTCTGGTCGATGACCTCAACGCCGCGGGTGTCCGCATTAAGTACGTGCCGCGTGAACAGCTCGATGCGCTGTCGAGCCATGGCGCTCACCAGGGCATCGCGCTCGAGGTGGGCAACTTCCCCTATGCTGATGTTGCCGATATTCTCGACCGCGCAGGCGAGGGTCCGGCACTTGTCGTGGTGCTCGACCATGTGACCGACGACGGTAACTTTGGCGCCATCGTGCGCTCCGCCGAGGTCGTGGGCGCGGCCGGTGTCATCATTGCCGACAAGCGCGCCGCCGGTGTGACCGTTGGCAGCTACAAGACTTCTGCCGGTGCTGTCATGCACCTGCCTATCGCACAGGTTCCCAATATCGCCCGTGCGCTCGATGACCTCAAGGCCGCTGGCTTTTGGGTGGGCGGTGCTTCCGAGCACGCCGAGGGCAGCTGCTGGGATGCTCCCTTCGAGGGCCGCGTGGCGCTCGTCATGGGCTCCGAGGGCGACGGCATCTCGCGCCTGGTGCTCGAGAAATGCGACTTTTTGACCAAGCTTCCCCAGCGCGGCATGACCGAGAGTCTCAACGTGGCCCAGGCGACCACCGCGCTGTGCTTTGAGTGGCTGCGCCGCAATGCCGGCGAGCTCATGGGGGAGGAGTAGCGCATGTCCAAGAAGAACCGCGCCAAGTCCAAGGCCAAGCGCTTTGGCGAGGGCTCGGCCAAGCCGATTGTTTCGGCCGCGACCTATGGTGTGGGCGGCAATGCGTTTGCGCAGGCCATCGCCGATCCAGTCTCGACGGTGCACTCCAATAAGCCCGAGCTGCTGGTGGTCGACGGCTACAACGTGATCCACTGCACGCCGCGCTACGAAAAGCTCGTCTACGACCATTCCGACGATCCGTATTCCAGCGACGTTCACGATATGGCGCGCACCGCCCTCATCAACGACGTTGCCGCGTTTGCCCAAGGCCGCTACGAGGCCGTAATCGTGTTTGACGGCGCGGGCAATATCTCCAGCGAGCGCCCCAACCTGCCGGCCCGTGGCGTGCGCATCGAGTTTTCGCCGACGGGCGTCTCTGCCGATACCGTGGTGCAGAAGCTCTGCATCGAGGCACGCGAGGAAGGCCGCGCGTGCTCCGTGGTGTCGAGTGACGGCACGATCCAGGCCGTCGTCATGGGCAAGGGCGTCACGCGCATCTCGAGCCGTATGCTGGTGGACGAGATCAAACAGATCGATAACGACGTTCACGAGGCCGAGGAAGCCCCGCAGATCAAGATGACTCTGGGCAGTCGCCTGAGCCCCGATGCCCTGGCCAAGCTCAAGGCTCTGCGCGGGAGGTAGGGGAGTTGGCGGAGCGATGCTGTCTCGCTAACTCCATTCAGCGATGTCGATCATTCTTTCGAGGCGCCATGTTAGCGCCTCTTTTAGATAAGGCAGTCTTGCTGTAAGAGCGTCGTTTTTGGATAGGATTTCGATTGCCTCGTCAACGAAACCCTCGAGCTTGTCGTCGTCAAACCAGCTCATATCCTCAACAAGCAGCATTTGTTTGGCGGGGCTTGAATGAAATTGTGCGCTGGTAAAACTGTGCTCTCCCGCCCTAAGCTCCTCTAGTGATATGTTGCACCAGAGCGATGAGCCCGAATCGAAGATGGGGGCAGGTCTGCAGGCTAGCGTGTTGACGTTTCGCACAAGGCCAAAGTTACGCCAATGACGGTCATAGTTGGCGATGATGTCGTCGCACACGATCATGCGGTCAAGGGCATCCTTGATGCCTGTTACCCCGAGCTTCTCGCAGTTTGCTACATATCGCTCGTAGTCGGTTAGTCTTTCATCTGCGTTTGCGTACTGGTTTACATAGAACGCAGGGACATACTCTTCTTCATCAGTTAAGAAGACATCGCATATACTCAGGGCGGAAGTGCCCGTGCCCTCGATCGAGTAAGGCACATAATCGCAGGCGTTTAGGATGCGACGATGGAGCGCGGTCGCTACCAGCTCGTTATATGGTTCTTGGTTCAGGTGCGCTCCTGCCTTATGCAGAATTCGACGCCCACCCTCGCATGTCCAATACTTCTGAAGGTTGCCGTCCGAGGTGTTATCGGGCTTTGCGGCGGCTGCTTTGCCCTCTGGTGCGAAGGGTGCGATGGACAGAGAGACGTCGTCAAAAGCATTATTGAAGAAGTTAATATCCTCCCACGCGAGACCGGAATCTTGGGGTCTAATCCAATACTGGTCGGATAGGGAGAGGCCGAGATTTCGCTGGATGAGTTCGTCGGGAACATCGACTGCTGCTTCTGCCAACAGGGATGCAAGCCCAATGCGCGCGAGCGGGATACCGCGGCCTCGCCACCAAATGCGGAAAGAGTCGAGCGACACGGGACTATTGGGGCCAAGTACTCCAATAGGGGCGTGGGTATAATCGATGTCGGCACCGATGTGGGTAAAGTCTTTTCGCGATGTGCTGTAGACCAGCTGGGCGACTTCGTGCGTGCGGTTCATGAGGGTAAACGTAATCTCGCTTTTTCCATGGCCTCGACGGGGGCGTCCCCCCGCTTTGGTCACGGAGCGGAGTCGTGCGTTGACACTGTCTTTGTCGATGAGCCATACACCAGACGCCTTGCGTGCCTCAAGTGCTCCGTTTTTTATGAGCTCCTGCACCCTGCGCGGAGTGATGCCGAGTAGCTCGGCGGCTTCTTTGGTAGTAAGCATCGCGAAACCCTTCGCCAGAACGAATAGTTTTATATATAGCAATTGTAATTAAAACTATTCGTTCTGGCGAATGGTTTCAAGATTGAGGGCGCACTGACAGAAATGAACGGGCCTGGTACGCGTTGTTGCTGGATTTTGCATATTTGTATAACGCCGTGCGGCCTGTTGCGCCCCGTCCGCAATTCCTTTATTCTTAACTGGCTTCGCGTGAAAGCGCCAAGTGTGCCAGTGTGGCGCAACGGTAGCGCAACTGATTTGTAATCAGTGGGTTGCAGGTTCGATTCCTGTCACTGGCTCCATGAGAGTTTCGGGCTCTGTTCCTTGTGGGACAGGGCCCGTTTCTATTTATGTCGACATGTAAGTGGGTTTGACTCCCACCAAGCTTCAGGTTTGTCTCGATCTGTAACACGGGTGGGCTGAAAACCCTCCTTATAGTTACAGATTGAGACAATGCCAAGGGTTGGCCGATAATATCTCGATCTGTAACACGAAGAGGCTGAAAACCGTTCTTACTGTTACAGAATGAGACGTAAGCTGGTGTCTCTGCGTAATATCTCGATTTGTAACAGATGGGGGAGGAATAACCCTCTTACTGTTACAGATCGAGACAAAGGCCGGACCGGCCCCAGTCATCCTGGTCGAGTGAGGATTTCCGGACATACGAGGGTGGATAATCTCCCACTTTGGACTCGAAGCCACGCCAAAAGTGGGAGATTATCCACGCTCGATTCTGTCTGGGAAGCCCGGTCTCGACCTATATATAGGTGCAAATGAGTCGTTATCGAAGTAATATTCTGCAGGCTTACTCCACTACACAAAAGTGTTACCTCGGGAAACGTCACCTCAGTATCCAAAACCACCGTCCTTCATATCCAAACTCAACAAAACCGCAGGTCACGGCTATATAGATACGCCCGGGGCCGTGTATCTAGAGGTTTTCGTTGACAGCCCCCAAGGTTGCATCGTATTATCTTTTTCGTTCGCGGGGGCGGCGGTCCAAAAGACCAAAGGACCTGCGGATACTTGAACGATTGGGAGTTTGCCCGAGTGGTTAATGGGGACGGGCTGTAAACCCGTTGGCTCTGCCTACATAGGTTCGAATCCTATAGCTCCCACCCGTCAAGTGCCTGTATAGCTCAGTCGGTAGAGCACTTCGTTGGTAACGAAGAGGTCACCAGTTCAAGTCTGGTTGCAGGCTCCATCCGGCGGTGTAGCTCAGTTGGTTAGAGCACACGGTTCATACCCGTGGCGTCACTGGT